>JABAAD010000010.1:6768-9885 GCA_014238935.1 Alphaproteobacteria bacterium | reverse complement strand
CGGATCGCGAAAACGAAGGTGACCTGGTCATGGCCGCGTCACGCACCACCGCCGAGCAGGTGGCATTCATCATTCGCCACACCAGCGGCATCGTCACCGTAGCGCTTTCCGAGGCGCGCGCCGCCTTGTTGCGCTGCCCGCCGATGGTCGCGCACAACGAAGCGCCTTTGGAAACAGCCTTCACCGTCTCGGTCGACGGGCGCGAGGGACTGACAACGGGAATTTCCGCCAAGGAGCGCGCTGCGACGATTCGCGCGCTCGCCTCGCCTCGTGCGCAGGCAGAGGATTTCGTCCGCCCAGGGCATGTCTTCCCCCTGATCGCAAAAAAGGGCGGCGTGTTAGAGCGACCAGGACACACAGAAGCCGCTTACGACTTGGCGCGACTGGCAGGAGCAGAGCCCGTCGGCGTGCTTGCCGAGATCGTCTGCGACGACGGATCGGTTGCAAAAGGTCAAGCGCTCGAAGAATTCGCGCGCGCCCATCGACTCAAAAGACTCTCGATCGAAACCCTCATCCGTTGGCGAAAGCACCATCGACGCTGACCCCAAGAAAAAGTTGCGACGCAAAATCTATAACGCAAAAATTATAATGCAAAAATTATAGCGCAAAAATTATAGCGCAAGACATTGTCGGAAACCCTCTGCGACCGATCTCAGCAGGTTTGCATAAAAAGTTTCGTCCTGCGACAACGACGCCCCCAAAGGGTCGATGACGACAACCCGTGTATCGGAATCCAAAAGCCGCTTGCGCACCTTGCGCGGCAACTGCGGTTGGACGACGACACAACGATATTTTCCGCTCCGCAGCTTTTTATGCACGCGCAGCGTGTGACGCATGCCGTCGCGCGTAGCGTTGTGATGCGCCGCATAAAGACTTTCCTTGCCGCGAATGCCGTAGCGCGCGGCGAAGTAGGCGGTCGAATCGTGCAACACAAGAAAATGTCCCGACAACCCGCGCACGGTCGCGCGCACCTCTCGGTCGAGCGCACGCAGAGCGAGATCAAGCTTGCGAGCGTTTGTGCGATACAACGCGGCGTTGGGTTTGTCGCGCTCCGCCAAAAGATTCGCAAGAAATTTGACGATCACGCGAGCGTTCTCGATATCGAGCCACACATGCGGATCGACGCTGCCCGCGTGGCGATGCTCCTCTTCTTCGTGCTCCTCTTCAGCGTGTTCTTCGTGTTTTTCTTCGGGGTGTTCTTCGAAGAGGGGTAGTGTTGTTATTCCTTCGATCTCTGTGAGACGGACGATGTGGTTGCTCTCGTTCTGCTTGATGCTGCTTTCGAAGGCGGCGAAGTTTTCTCCTACAAACACGAGCAGGTCTGCGTTCTGCAGCGTGCGTGCCTGCGACGGCGTGAGCCTTGCGCCGTGCGGCAGGACATTGGGTGCCAGCAGCATCTGCGGCTTTTGTGCGCCGTGCGTCAGCGACACGAGCAACGCGTGGACGGGGGCTGCCGTCGAGACGATTTTGAGAGGGGCAGATTGGGCGCTGCTCGCCGCGAACGGCAAGACGAGAAAAAGAAGGGCTGTCGCAGAGACAACGAATGTTGCGAGAGAGTTCAAGATTTTCATAAAGCGGTGTCGAGAAAGCTTGCCAAGAAAGAATGTTAAAGAATGTTATAGAGTAAAACGATGATCCTGCCAAAGACCACGACGCGCAAGGGGCGATCGAGCATCGCTTCTTCTTCGGATATTTTGCTCTGCGCGGAAAATCTTGGCGTTTCGCGCGGCGGACAGCATCTTTTGCAAGAAGTGTCGCTAACCCTAAGACGCGAAGAGATCGTGACTCTTTTGGGTCCGAACGGCGGCGGCAAGACGACGCTTTTGCAAAGCCTGCTGGGGCTTCATCGTGTCTCGCACGGCAAGGTATTCCGCGCGAAAGGGCTTCGTATTGGTTATGTTCCACAGCGTCTGAATCCCAGCCACTTGATGCCGTTGAGCCTTCGTCGTTTCGCGCGTTTGTGCAGCGATGCGCCTGTCGAACGCGTGGAGCAAAGTTTCTCGGAGCTGGGTTTGTCTTCATTGGCGTCGCGTCCGTTGTACGCTCTTTCGGGGGGAGAGTTGCAGAAAGCGATGCTTGCGCGTGCAACGGCGAAACGACCCGATTGTCTCGTTTTGGACGAACCCCTCTCCGGTGTCGACGACGCGGGGCGGCAGCGTCTTTACGGATGGCTGGAGCGTTACAGCCGCAAGAATCGCTGCGCCATTCTGATGGCATCGCACGACTTACACCTTGTGATGGCTGCAACCGATCGCGTTCTGTGCCTCGATCGTCGTATCCGTTGCGAGGGCAAGCCGCAAGCTGTCGCGCAAAGCAAAGCCTTCGTTCGACTTTTCGGCAGCAGTCGCTACGCGCTGTACGCGCACCGACACCATACGAACAGGCAGCGATAATTTTTCTTGTCGTCGAATATTTCATGCTCTCCCTGTTGTTCGATCCTTTCCTTTGGAACGCCTTGTGCGCGGCGGTTTTGTTGGCGTGCATGTCCGGCCCTCTGGGCTGCATCACCGTTTGGAAGGGCATGGCGCGCTTCGGAGAAACCTTCGCGCATGTCGCGCTGTTCGGCGCGGTGATCGCCGTCTTGGGAGGCATGCTGCCAAGCTTCGGAATGGTGGCCGTCGCGCTCGTGCTGGCACTGTTGTTGCCGCTGCTCGCAGAACGTACGCGACTTCCGATCGACAGCCTCTTGGGAATCTTGGCGCCCGGCAGCGTCGCGCTCGCGCTCGTCTTGGCGCAACAGACAAACCTCGCCATCGACTTCGAAGCGCTACTGTTCGGAGAACTGCTGACGACGACAAAAGGCAACCTTACAACGATCGTCGTCGGACTCGCTGCCATCGGCGTGCTGCTGGCGGTAACATGGCGCGCCGTGTTGCTGGATGTGCTGAGCCGCGACTTGGCGCTGAGCGAAGGACTTCCCGTGCGTCTGTACGACATGCTGACAACCGTAGCATTGGGGCTGTTCATCGCCTTGGGCGTTCGTGTTGCAGGGCTGCTTTTGATCAACGCGTTTCTTGTCGTTCCTGCATCCTGCCTCGTGATGTTGTCGCGCCGTAGCGTACCCTTGCAAAATCCTGAACGCATGGCGGTGGGTGCCGTTGTCGTCAATATCGTCTG
>JABAAD010000010.1:6328-6695 GCA_014238935.1 Alphaproteobacteria bacterium | reverse complement strand
CTCGTCTTTTGTCTAATATCGATCTTCGCACGCTGACAAGACGCGCGCGAGTTGCGCGAAAGGGTGCTTGTTGGCTAGAGTCGATGCAAGCGGAGGCGCAAAGCATGAAGGAGAGACGATGACCGTATCTGCAGACGAGGTGCAGGATGGAAAAAAGGGGGACATTCCTGATTTTTCTCCCTACTCCACTTCGCTCTTCGAAGTGTCGCTTGCCGCGAACGAAACGGATATCGCCGCTGCGCAAGACCTGCGCTACCGCGTTTTCTACGAGGAGATGTCTGCCGAACCCACGGCGGAAGAGGCGCGTTGTCGCCGAGAGGTCGATGCCTACGACACGCAAGCGGAGCATATTCTTATTCGAGAGCGT
>JABAAD010000010.1:0-5163 GCA_014238935.1 Alphaproteobacteria bacterium | reverse complement strand
CCCTCGAATCGCAAGACACGCGAAACTTGACCTTACAACCCTTGAGCCTGCGCTACAGCTTTTTGGACAACATGCCCATGAGCACCTATTGGGAACCCGTGTGCGCATGGTATGGCGCAATGCCCTTCTTGCCTCACCTCTGGGAGGTCTTGAGCTTGCATCGCATCACGATCGACATCTATATCCATCCTCCTAAGCCCGTCGCGCTTATCGAGACGAAACACAAAAAACCGGGACGCAAGGACATCGCGCGATTCTGCCAAGCAGAGATCGAAAAAGGATGCTCTCTGTTGCGCTACGGCGGATAGGACGACGCTTCCTCTTTCTGTCGCGTCCAAGGAGGATTTCGCGCCAAAACGCGCGCATAGACAGGACAAGAACGCGCGTGCGCGTCGGGAAGATAGCCCGTGCCCGTAAGAAACTCGCCTACAATATCGATGCCTACGAAGCGAAAGGTTTGACGAAAAAGCCTGACCCACGCGCTGCGCTCCAAAGGATGATGCTCGTCAAGCCACGCCTTGAACGAGCCGTGCTTCGACGCAAGATCGCATATCTTTTGTGCGTTGAAGACGGCAGCCTCGATTTTAAGGCGATGGCGCACGATGCTCGCGTCTTGCATGAGACGACCGATGTCTTGAGCGGCGAATCGTGCGACGCGCGCGACGGAAAAATCAGCGTAAGCTTGTTTGAACGCCGCGCGTTTCTTGACAATCGTCAGCCACGAAAGCCCCGCTTGGTTGATTTCCAAAAGCAGATACTCGAACAAACGATCGTCGCCCTCGACAGGAAATCCGTGCTCGAAGTCGTGGTGTTGCTGCAACAAGGGGTGCGCGCGCGCGGCAAGGCAGTAGGAGGACACTTTTAGAAAACCCTTTTAAAAAATTCTTGCCGAGAAACCTTGCCGAGAAACCTTGTCATCTCGTTTGCGCGATCATAGCCACCAACAAGGTTGTCAGCAGGGTTGCCGCCGCCGAGACCACAAGAGCCTTGCGCCACAGCATCCTTGCGCTGCGATCTCCTTCTTCCGCCTCTTTCGCGCTACTTGGCGCCAAGCCGCGCGCTCGCAACGGCAGGACGAGGAACCACAGCAGCCACCACACGAAGGCGTAGGCAAAAAGCCATAGGAAGAGAAGCTTTGTCACGCTTGTTTCGAGGATTTTTGTTCGGAGGCAGGAGCTTGCAAGATCCCCTCGAACTCGACGAGCGCACCATCGAGGGCTTGGGGATGCAGGAAGAAGACAGGATTGTCGTGCGCGCCACGCGCGATGCGCGCATCAAGGGCAAAGGGCACGCCCTGCTTTCTCATCCTCGCGTAGAGGGTTTCGAGGGTTTGCGTCTCGAAGCAGATGTGATGAATGCCGCCGCGCGGGTGTTTGGCAAGAAAGGAGGCAAGCTTGGAATTGTTGCCGAAGGGCTCCAACAGCTCGATTCGCGTGTTGTCGAGATCGAAGAAGACGACTCGCACACCATGCTCTTCCAGCGTTTGGCAGGGCGAAGGAGGGCGTTGCAAAACCGCCTGCCAGCGCTCCATGGCAAGAGGCAACGACGGCACGACGATGGCGACATGTCCCAGCCTCAGTGCGCCGTCGGATTTGCCCGAACGACTTGCTGCCTGTTGCGCTTTTTCTGCGGTCATGCTTTGCTAGAGTTTCTGCTTGTTGCAGCGTGGCATCATTCGTGTTATACGCGCGCGAGTGGCAAACGGGTACATCTTTTTTGTACCTCTGCGTTTCTTGGAAGAGTTCGTTGGAGAGTTCGTTCATGATAAAAATTTTGCTTTCTTTTTTTAGCCTTGTGCTGTTGGCAAAAGAAGCGGCGGCGCACCATGTCTACGGCATCGAGGTCTCGCCCGCCTTCGAACTGTTTCACGGCTTGGCAGAACCCTTTCTCTTCGCTTTGAGCGCAGCTAGCCTTGCCGTATTCTTGTCGCAGCGCACTGTTGGAAGATTTTGGGCAACGCTCGTCTTCAGCAGCGTAGCACTCGCCTTGGCACTCGCCTCCGTCCTTGAGGAGGGAGCAGGTTTGTTCCTGCTGTGGGACGCGCTCGCGGGCGCGCTGTTCTTCGCACTCGTAAAACGCGGGCTGCAGAGGAAACGCTACGCCAAACACTTCTGACCCCAATACTTCTGACGGATGGATCTTTCGAAAATCTCTGTCGGCGAAAATCCGCCCGACGATATCTATGTCGTCGTCGAGGTGCCGATGAACGCAGCACCCGTCAAGTACGAGATGGACAAAGATTCGGGTGCCCTGTTCGTCGATCGATTCTTGTCGACCGCCATGTTCTATCCCGCCAACTACGGCTTTATTCCGCACACCCTCTCGGGCGACGGGGATCCGTGCGATGCTTTGGTGTTGGGACAAATTCCCGTCTTGTCGGGTGCCGTCCTGCGCGCGCGTCCGATCGGAGTGCTCGCTATGGAAGACGAAAGCGGCGAGGACGAAAAAATTCTCTGCGTGCCGCACGAAAAGCTGCACAGCTACTACGAGGGCTGCAAGAGCTACGAAGATCTACCGGCAATCGTATGCGAGCAAATCGTGCATTTCTTCGAACGCTACAAGGATTTGGAAAAGAACAAGTGGGTCAAGATGCGCGGCTGGGAATCTGCCGAGCGCGCGCGCAGCTTGATCGAAGAGGCTTTGAGACGCGCGTCTTAATTATGCTCCTCTGGTAGCGCGCAAGAAATCACCACACTGATCTTCGACGCAAGAACGGTTTGTCGGGGGAACGACGAGAAGGTATCGAAAACGATGGCGGGACATTCCAAGTTCAAAAACATCATGTTTCGCAAGGGTGCGCAGGACAAAAAGCGCGCTCGACGTTTTGCAAAGCTGTCGCGTGAAATCTCTGTCGCCGTGAAGGTGGGCGGCAGCGATGCCGCCAACAACCCGCGCTTGCGAACGGCGACGCTCGCCGCACGCAGCGAGAACATGCCGAACGACAACATCGCGCGTGCCATCGCCAAGGCTGCGGGAGAAGGGGGGGAGGTGCAATACGAAGAGATTCGCTACGAGGGCTACGCAGTCGGCGGCGTTGCCGTGATCGTGGAAACGCTGACCGACAATCGCAACCGTACGAGCGCTCAGGTGCGCGCGCTGTTTTCCAAGTTCGGCGGATCCTTGGGCGAACAGGGAACGGTGGCTTTTCTCTTCCAACGTCGCGGCGAGATTCGCTTGGCGCGCGAAAAGGCGGGCGAGGAAGAACTCTTCGAAGCCGCCTTGGAGGCGGGCGCAGAAGAAGTCGTCTCCGAATCCGAAGAACACAGCGTCTTGTGCGAGGCGAACAACCTGCACAAGCTTGCCTCCCACTTGCAAAAGACCTTCGGCGAAATCGCAACGGCGCAGCTGATTTGGCAACCCCAATCGACGACGCAGGTCGAAGACAAAAACGCCGATACCTTGACAAAAATGCTCGAAGCCTTGGAAGAGTGCGAGGATGTCCAACAGGTTTGGGCAAACTTCGACATGGCGGAAGAAACCTTGACGCGCCTGTCCTCGCAGGACGAGGCGTGAGAACACGCGCGCGTGCGCACGCTCGGCATCGATCCCGGTCTGACGGCAACAGGATGGGGCGTGATCGAACGCGAGGGCAGCAGCTTGCACTATCGAGATTGCGGAACGGTGAAGGTGCCGCACACGCTCCCCCTTTCGCAACGCCTTGCGCGTCTGTTGGAATGCTTGTCCAGTATCGTCTCGCTGTGCCGTCCTGACGAGGTGGCGTTAGAATCGGTCTTCTTGGGTAAAAATCCACACTCTGCCTTCGCGCTGGGACAAGCGCACGCCGTCGCCTTGTTGGCAGCCGTCGGTCGTCCTTGCGTAGAATATGCGCCGCGCACGGTGAAACGCGCCGTCAGCGCGTCAGGGGCGATCGACAAGCAACAGGTGCGCTTCATGATGACACGCCTGTTTCCGCAAAGCCGCAAGGCGTTGGACGAGGCATCCGACCATGCCATCGACGCTTTGGCGGTCGCAACATGCCATGCCTTGCAGCCCGCAAGCAAAAACCTGCTCAAAAAATCCGTAGCAAAACCCGTAGCAAGGGGAGCGGCTGAAACATCGATGCGCGAGGGGGAAACATGATCGCCTTCTTGGAGGGTCGAGTAGAGACCACGGATGTCGATGGCATCGTGCTGTTGTGCGGCGGGATCGGATTCCGCCTGCTTTGCTCCGCATACACGCGCGCGCGGGTGACGCAGGGCGAGGAGGCAAGGCTTTTCGTCGTGCTGCAGGCACGCGAGGGTGACATCAGGCTCTACGGCTTTTTCGATGCTGCGGAGCGTGACACCTTTCGACTCTTGTTGAGCGTACAAGGCATCGGCGGCAAACTCGCGCTGGCGGCGCTCTCGCAACTGGAATACGAAGCTCTTGCGCGCGCGATCGTTGAGCGCGACAAGGCATCGCTGCAAGCTGTCTCAGGGTTGGGAGCGCGCACGGCGCAGCGTCTGATCTCTGAGCTCGAGGGAAAGATGGATGCACTGCCTGCCTTTGATGCGCGCGCGACGCACGCCGAGTCCTCCGCCCATTCCTCCGCTCATTCCTCCGCTCATTCCTCCGCCCACCCCTTTGTCGAGGAGAGGCTTTGGCACGATCTCGGCGAGGCGTTGGAATCGCTAGGCTTCGAGCGCGCCGAGACGACGAGAACCCTCCAAGCCTTGCGCCGCGAAGGTGCCCCCGAAAGCCTGAACGAAGCCTTGCGAAAAGCCTTGAAAAGGCTGCGTCCTTCTCCACGCACACAAAGGGATGAAGCGACAAGCTCTCCCTCGCCCGCACGACGATGACGGAAAAAGCTGCAACATCCAGAATCGTCTCGCCCGAACCTATGGAGCAAGAAGTCGAACCTTTTGTCGAAAAACCTCCTTCGACACAAGGGTCGCAACGCCCGACTTGTTTTTCGGACTTTATCGGTCAGGAATCGCTCTGTCGCAATCTTTCGGTGTTTTTGGAATCGGCGCGTCTGCGCGGCGAACCCTTGGACCACCTGCTTTTGTGCGGTCCTCCGGGTTTGGGAAAGACGACCTTGGCGCGCATCGTCGCCGCCGAGATGAACGCGCCCTTTCGTGCCACCTCAGGTCCCGTTGTGACGAAAGCGGGCGAGCTTGCGGCTTTGCTGACGGATTGCGAAGAGGGAGAGGTGTTCTTCATCGACGAGATTCATCGTTTGCC
>JABAAD010000009.1 GCA_014238935.1 Alphaproteobacteria bacterium | reverse complement strand
GCGATGGAAGATCGCAGCTTGGATATCGTGATCGGCGCGGGGGCGAGCGCGCGCTCGGTGCGTCTGGCGCTTGCACCCTTCACGTTGGTGGGCGCGACGACGCGTCCTGGGTTGATCGCGCGTCCTCTACGCGAACGATTCGGCATTCCTCTGGATTTTGTATTTTACAAAACGGAGGAGCTTGCAGAGATTCTGCGTCGCGCCGTCGCGCGCAACCCCCTTCCCGTCACGCTGAGCGAGGAAGGCGCTTTGACGATCGCAAGACGCAGCCGTGCGACGCCGCGCATCGCGTTGCGTCTTTTGCGGCGCATCGCCGACTTTGCCACCGTTGCGCGCACGCAAGAGATCGACCAAATCTGTGCCGAACAAGCCTTGCAGCAGTTGGGCGTAGACGAGGGCGGCTTGGACAGGTTGGATCGAGATTACCTCACCCTGCTGGCATCGCGCTTCGAGGGTGGTCCCGCCGGCGTGGAGACATTGGCAGCCGCGCTGTCGCAGGAGAAAGATGTTTTGGAAGAGGTTGTCGAACCTTTCTTGCTACAACAAGGTTTGCTCGAAAAAACGGCACGAGGTCGGCAGTTGAGCGCCGCGGGATGGACGCGTTGCGGGATCAAACGCGCACGCAAACATCAAGAAGATATCTTCACCGAAAGCCCCTAACTAACTAAGCGCACGACAACATACGATGACGCTGCCTGATACAAAAAGTGCTGCTACGAACGACAGGGTGTGGCGGCATTCGGTGCGAGTCTATTACGAGGACACGGACGCGGGGGGTGTCGTCTATTACGCAAACTATCTCAAGTTCGCCGAACGAGCGCGTAGCGCGCTGTTGCGCGAGGCGGGTATGGCGGTCTCTGACATGGCGTCACAACGCAGCATTCTCTTCGTCGTTCAGCATTGCTGCTGCCGTTATGCGCGTGCGGCACGCCTTGACGACCTTTTAACCGTCGAGACGCTTTGTCTCAAGGTTCGCGGCGCGCGCTTGGAACTGCGGCAGGATGTTTTGTTCGAAAAAGACAGAACGCTCGCTGCTGAGCTGCGCGTCACGCTCGCGCTCGTCGACGGGCGAACGCACAAGCCCTGCCGCCTCCCCTCCGATGTGGCAGCCTTGTTTGAAGGCAACGGATGAGATAATTTGCTACAATGGCTTTGTTGCGAAGTTTCTACTTCATCCTTTACTTTAACTTTAACCTTTCCCATGCCTCAAGAATCGTTCGGTTTCGCAGCTCTGCTGCTCTCTGCGCACTGGGTTGTGCAGCTCGTCCTTGTCTTGCTCGTGTTTTTCTCCGTGCTAAGCTGGGCTGTCGCGCTGAAGAAATACGCCGAGATGAAAACGACCGCCTTTCTCAACCAACGCTTTTGGCTGCGTTTCCATCACGAAGGATCAATTCTGAAACTCTCGCAAGAGCTACGCGAAGGCGACCGTTGTCCGTTGGTGCGCCTGTTCGTATCCGCGATGGAAGAATGGCAGATCTCGACGCGCCGCCGCCACGCGCAACGGCAGACTTTGGAAGAACGCATCGCGCGCATTCTGAGCTTGCGCCTGCTGGAAGAAAACGCACGGAGCGAGCGTCTCTTGCCCATTCTCGCCACGGTCGGCTCGAGTGCACCCTTCATAGGGCTGTTCGGAACGGTTTGGGGCATTATGAACAGCTTCCGCGCGATCGCGGCAACCCAACAATCTAGCCTTGCCGTCGTCGCTCCGGGCATCGCCGAAGCGCTTTTTGCAACCGCGCTCGGACTGGTCGCAGCCATTCCGGCGACGATCTTCTACAACCTGCTGCTCGTGCGCGCCAACCGCATCCACTTGGACTTGGAAACCTTCGTCGAGCAACTGACGATTCGCTTCTCGCGCCAGTTCGACGACATGGCAACTTCCGGTCGTTGAGCTCCGCACGCTCCCCCCTGTTCGCAGCCCTTTTGTCCTCCATGCCCATCCTTCCTCCCTCCGTTCGAACGCGACGCTTTCGGCGGAAGACGTTGATCGATACCATCAATATTACACCCTTCGTCGATGTGATGCTGGTGCTGCTCGTCGTCTTTATGGTCACCGCACCTCTCTTGAGCGTCGGGTTGGAGATCGAACTGCCACAGAGCGACGCCAAACCCCTGCAAGCGCAAGAACAACCCCTAGTGATCTCGATTCGCAAGGACGGCTCAGTCTTTTTGCAAGAAACGCGCGTCTCCGAAAACACGCTCGTCAAACATCTTACCGCGCTCACCGCAGGCAACAACGACATCGCCATCTACATCCGCGGCGATCGCAGGCTGCGCTACGCGCAAGTCTTGCGGGTGATGGGACGCATCAACCGCGCAGGATTCGAGCGCGTCTCCTTAGTCACCGATCGGCTACGATAGGCACTCCCCTTGTCGTTCCCTCTTGCCGTGAAGGGCTTCCTGCTGCGTCCCTTCGACGAACGCAGTATGAACGAAACGATCGCCGTATCCGCGTTCGCGCACTTTGCGTTGCTCTCGACCAGCATGCTGTTTGCATGGCTTTTGCCGCGTTATATCGAACCCTTTCCCTCGACACGCGTCGAGATCGTTTCGGAGGCGGAACTAAAACAACGACTCAAAGCCTACCGCGCCTCGACAGAAACATCTTCCGACAAAACCGCGCAACAAGAACAGAACGCGCCCGTCCAAAAGCGCGTCGATGAGCGTGTTACCGTCAAGACGCAACAACAAACCCTGCCGAAAACAAAAAAGGCGACGCAAGAAATAACAGAGGAGCAGAATGAAACGATCGACGATCTGCTCTCTTCCTTGGAAGAGGGAGGATTGGACGAAGAAGCGACTTTGGACGAAGCGTTGGACGAGGCACTGGCAGAATCGGAGGCAGAGCCTTCCTTTCTGACCTCCGAGTCCGTTCTGACCGCAGGCGAGCTCGCCGCCTTTCGCCGCCATATCACTCGGTGTTGGAATCCTCCGATCGGAGCGCCTGCGTTGGAAAATTTGGTCGTAGACTTGCTGCTGACGCTCGACGGACAAGCCTATGTCGTCGATGCTTTGGTGATGAATCGCGCGCGCATGACGAGCGATCCTTTCTTCCGTAGCGCCGCC
>JABAAD010000100.1 GCA_014238935.1 Alphaproteobacteria bacterium | reverse complement strand
AACAAGAACGCAGCCTCGATCCCCTCAGAAGCTCCGATAGGCGCATACTGGCGTATCTCGCCTTTTAAAGCAACTTTGAACATTTCTCCGTCTTTCGTGCGTAGCATCAGGGTATGCCGATCTTTTTCACTTCTCGCTCGAGGCGGCGCTTCAATAACGGAACGAGCGCGCCCTTCGGCAAGCCCGGCGCGATCGGCGCAAGGATCGAGACGGTGATCGTTCCTCCGCGCTTGTAGCCCTTCTTCGGCCAAAGATGCCCGCTGTTGACGGCGACCGGCACGACGAAGAAAGAAAAGTGACGATACAAAAGCTCGACCCCCTCTCGATAGGCAGGTGCCTTTTCGGAGGGAAGAGTTCTCCTTCCTTCGGGAAAGATCATAATGCGTCGAAAATAGGGCTCTGCCAAACGCTTGCGCAAGCCGCGCAAGAGCGCGAAGGTGCTAGCAACGGCGGCGGCGCGATCGACGACAACTAACTTGCCGGCAGTATAAAGCCCCCACCCCCAAAAAGGAATGAAGGCGAGCGACTTCTTGCCGATGTAGGCATCGACACAAAGCGGCGTCTGCAAAGCGATCGTCTCCCACAAAGACTGATGCTTGGTCGCAAACAGAACGCGCTCGCCGTGCGGAATGTTCTCTAACCCTTGGATGCGGAAACGTATTCCCAACAAGGTGCGACAGGCGAAGTTGAACACCCTCTCCCAAAGGAAGCACAGAGATCGCCGCGGACGACTCCTCCATGTCAGCAGCGAGACCACCATAGAGAGCGAAGTGATGCTCACCGTCGCAACGAGGACGATAAGAAAAAACAGAGCAAAGCGTGCCTGAGCTTGCGCGCGATCGAAGATTTTTTTCGAGGCGTTCATGGTTTTTTGTCCGCGTTGTGTTTCAAGGCTTGCGGTGTGGGAAAGAATTCGGGCAGGCGGGCTACATTACAATGGGCAACGGCGAGCAAGTATTTGGCGTATTCCTTGACGGTGCTACGCCGACGCTTTTGATGTCGAAAGGCAACCGCGTAGGGAACAACCTCCAAGCGCGGAGCAAGGCAACGCAAGTAGAGCAGGCTACGTCGCATGTGAACATCGGAGGTGACCAAAACGATCTTGGCGAGATCGTTTTCGTTTGTCCACAACACCGTCTCGACGGCATTTTCGAAGGTGTTGCGCGCAGCGCGTCCGAGCGCGATGTCCTCCGCCTCCTCCGTGTCGACGAGGTCGCGGCTCATCGTCCTTCGATGAACGCCGGAGACGAGCAACCGCGGCGCAACCCCCTTGCGCCAAAGCGCGAGCGCCGATGGAATACGCGCCTGCGACCCCGTGAAGACGACGATCGCCTGCGCGCGCAAGACGAATCCCTGTTGTCCTGCGACGGGCAGGGTCAGAGCAAACCACACGAAGCCGAGCACAAAGCCTCCGACTAGCAAGGTGACAAACAGCCACAGCGTCGGAACGATTCTTGGAAATACGATCGCCATGCTCGTCAATATCTAAGGTCGTTTGCGAAAAACAAAAGGTAAAGGGAAGGGAAGGATCGGGGCAGTATTTCAAGGTACTTCCTGCAGCCTGCGGTGCATCGTCGCTATCAAAACGCCCAAAGCAGCTGTGAACGAGACGAGCGGCACGAGCAGCATGACGATCCATTGCCATCCGTAGGGACCCATGCGTTGTGGTGCGAAACCTTCTCCTGCGACCCGTAGTAGCGCGTAGGTGGCGAGAAAGAACAGCAACCCTGCCAGACTGCCCCATGCGGCGGCGCGACGCACGGCGGGCATGAATTGCGCGGTGATGTAGGCGTCTTCCGCTCCCATGACGCGCAGAAGCTGGATCGTCGTTGCGTGCCTACCCGTTGCGGCGTGCACGCCGAAGGCGACGATGACGAGCGCCGTCGTCAGGGCAACGATCGTCGCCAAGAGGGCTACGGTTTGCAAGATGCGCCCGACGGCAAGCAAGCGCGTGCGCCACAATCGATGGTCGTCGAGCAGGACTCGAGGAAATCTCTGCTGCAATTTTGCGCGCAGGGCTGCGATGGTGGCGTCTTCGATTCGTATCAAATCGACTTCGACCATACTCGGCAGCGGCAGCCCCTCGGTGCGCGCCGCAGGACCCAGCCACGGCTCCAGCAGGCTTTGCAGGCGCGTGAGGGAAAGGGGTTCTGCGCGTGCAATGCTTGGCTCGGCGTGCAAAAACGCCATCAGCTCGTCGAGCACGACGATGTCGCTCGACGCTTCGATCGGCGCAGGCACGACAAGCGTGATTCGATCTGACAAGTCGCTCTGCCACCGCGAGATCGTATTGTCGATCGAAAGCAGGGCTGCAACCATCAGCAGCGCCAAATAGACCATAACGGCGATAATCCACGGCAAGAACAGGGTTGCACGCTCGGTTGCGAACGCTTGTCCCAAGGGGGTGGTGTCCGCATCGGTATGTAGCAGAAAGCGCGCTGTTCGAACGAATCGCGTCATGCTTGTCGCTCCATGAAGCCGTCGCGCAGCCGAAAGACGGGGTGGGGATACTTCTCGATGAGACGGCGGTTGTGCGTTGCAACGACGACCGTCGATCCGTTCTTATGCATCTGCTCGAAAAGGTAGAGAAGGCGCTCGCCGAGCGCGTCGTCGACATTGCCGGTGGGCTCGTCGGCGAGCAGCAGATCGGGGTTGGAGACGACGGCACGCGCGATGGCAACCCGCTGCTGTTGTCCTC
>JABAAD010000099.1 GCA_014238935.1 Alphaproteobacteria bacterium | reverse complement strand
GGCATCGGAGGTCTCGACGAGGGCGGAGGAGAGAATGTTTTGGAAGCGTTTTTGGCGGCGGGCTTGGAGACGGAGGACTTGCCACGCTGCGGCAAGCCGTCGAGTTTTGCCGCGCGCGCTTTCCACGACTTTCCTCCGCCTTGCTTGATGCCTGGGGGCGACGAGGATTGTCGAACGGGAGAGGCACCATCCTGCTGCACACCCCGCCCTTTGAAGGCTTGCGAGGCGGGAGACTTTCCGTCCGCCTCTTGCTTGTGCACTTCTTGCGTCTGCTGTCGCTGCACTGCCTGCGTGCCGCCGCCGCTGATTCGATCAGACACGATGGTACCCTCCTGCGCTCACGCTTGCCCGCAACGCGTTGAGGGTGGATGCCCGATGCGCACGACGCGTCACAAGATCGTTCATGCGCTGCCTCCGCCTGCCTGCTCTCTTGCGAAGTTCTCCAGGACGAGCGCGATGTCGTGGCGATTTTGGGCGATCTGCAACTCTTGCGCCTCGGTCAGCTCGATATCGAGTGTCTCGGATCTGGAGATGATCGTATCGTTCTCGCTCGCCAAACGACGCACGGTCGCTTTTTGCGTATCGCCAAGATTTTTCATGTCCGTCCTCAAGCGCTCCTCGTACCTTTCCGTCGCCGAGAGGTTTGCGGAAACGGGTGTCTGCGCTCGAACCTGTTGTGCCTGTCCTCCGCTCTCGTATCCTGATGGAACTGCTCCTGCGCGCTGAGAAGGCGGCTGAGGCAATGTCCGTCGCGCCAAAGCGGGATCGCGCCAGCTCTCGCCGCCGCTACCGGATGCCACGCGCGGTGGCTGGCTTGCAGGACGACTTCTCACCTCTGCGACACGCGCGACGAGGCTTTTGACCGCGTCGAACAACCTCTGCACGGCGGCCTTCAGTCGCTCCAAGCGCGGCGGCGGAGCGTTGCCGACGCTCGCCACCCTGTCCGAAAGTGTTCGGAAAGTTCCCCTCAACCCCGCCGTATCACGCGGTGTCAGGTATGGCTCCTCGTGGAGAGTCTTGCTCGATCTGCCCTTGCTGTCCGTCTTGTCCGCCGACACATAAAGGGAATTTTCCAACATCGATTCGCCTCCGTCGGCTCGCGCTCTGCCTGTACCTTGAGGCGTTGTCTCCTGCTTCAGCACCGAATAACCCGATTCAACCTCGCCCTTTGCAAACTTTGCGTTGGCGTACTGCGGCTCTGTCTCGTGGGCTTTTGCGTTTGCGTAAGTGGGCTCTGCCCTCCCTGCCGCGACTCCTCCCTTTCCGAACACTTGAATATCGGACTTGCTGTTGTGGGGAGCTTGAGCGATGCGTTGCGGACTGCGTTGCGTCCCTGGTTTTTCTGCGTCAAAGCGCACCGAGTGCGCTCCAATGCTTCGGTTCGCGTTGCCGAGCGTTTTCGCGTCCTGCTGCCCCAAGCGCGAGAGTACGCCTGCGTCGAGGGTTGCGCTTCGACCTTTGAGAGCTTGTGTTTTGGCATCCCCCTTCGCGCCGTCGGCGGGAGGCAGGGTTTCGGTGCGCGCGGCGCGCGTGAGGGAGTGTGTCGTCAAGTCCGACATGGCATTCTCCCGTTAGTGTCTTTTGTTGTGGTTAGGCATCGTCTTCTCCTCGCCCGAATGCCTCTTCGACACTCTCATATTCGACGAACAGCGCTTCGATACGCTGCATGGCGTTGCTCACATTTTCCTTCGCTTGGCTTGTGTATTCGCCGTCTCTGACATTGCGGGTGATGCTCCTGAGATTTTGGTTGACCTCGCGTTCTGCCTTTTCGAAGATGATTTGCTTGTCTGCCTTCAGTTCGGGTTTTCGGATGAGCAGGTCTTCGAGTCTTTCTTCGGCGAGTCTCGAGTACATCTGCCCCTGCTGCGATACTGCGGCGCGCTGCGGGACGGGAGTTCCGATACGGAAGAAGATTTTCAGACTGTTCATCACTCGTGTAGCGAGGCTCAAGCGCGGCGGCGCGGGCGTGCGTACCGATGCCTCCAGTCCGCGTAGGGTCTGTCCTGCCTGCGGATTGTTGAGCGTTTTGACGGGGTTGAATCCTCCGCCTTGCAGAAATTTGCTGTCCTCCAGCGGTCGCTGTCTCAGTCGCGGCGACGGGCGCTCGACGACGCCTTCTGCCGCTTGCTGTCCGCTCTGCGCTCCTTTCATCGTCGGATAGCGAATACCGCGCTGCGTCTCGGGAGGGACATTCCGCAAGACATCGTAGTTGCCTGCGGTTGCCTTTGCTGCCCCTGTTTGCTCCTGTTGAGGAAAGATCGTTCGCGCTTTGGGGGTAGGTTGCGCCTTCGTCTCGCCCGCAGCACCGAAGACCGTACGAGGTTTTGCCTGCGGACGCGGCAAGGTTGCGCTTGTCTTCGACGCCTCGGAGCGGTCGGGCTTTGGCGGTGCTGCCCTTGCCAAAGTCTTCGCTCTGCCCTCCGACACTTCAACACGCGGCGGTTTCTGAGGAGCGGGTGCTGCCGCTTGCTGTGCTGTCGCCTGTTGCAGCACGCGCGGCGGTTTGGCAGGCGTAGGTGTGGCGGCAGGCGTGGTGGTTTGTCTTGCTGTTACCTGTTCGAGTCCGCCTCTCTTTGCCTTCATCGAGCGGAGGATGGCGTCCGTCTTGGCGTGCATTCCCTTATCGAGTTTGCCTTTGAACCCTGTTTCTTTTTCGCGTGCACGCACCGCTTTTTCGACGGAGCCCTTACGCTTCTGCAACGC
>JABAAD010000098.1 GCA_014238935.1 Alphaproteobacteria bacterium | reverse complement strand
ATCTTGAGCGCGGGCAAGGAGGGATCGATGTCGCGCCATGTCTTGTAGGGATTGTCCGCGAGCGTGCCGTCTTCTCTCGGCACTTGGCGCGCCAATGCCAAGTAAAGCCCGCGCAAGGTGAGCGCGAAGGGTTTGCCCTTGAGCGATTGCGCAACCACGATGCCGTCGTAGCCGATGGCGACCTCAATAACTTTGGCGACACCGTTCTTGCGACAAAGCTCCAGCTGCGAGACTTTCATGCGTGCGCTCGCGTTGGTGATGTCGGGGGTGTTTGCGCCTATGCCTTTGCAGAAGAGCTTGAAGCCGCCGCCTGTTCCCGTCGCTTCGACGACCGGCGCTGCCACCCCTTTAGAAAGGCTGAAACGCTCGGCTACGACCGTCGCGAAAGGAAAAACTGTCGAAGAGCCAACGACGGAGAGACGATCGCGCGCCAAGGCAGAAGACGCAGCAATGGTTGCGAACACGACCAACGCTTGCGCAAACACCGCAAACGATGCCACGCGAGCGGTGGCAAAACAAAACAACCTTCTACGAAAAGCCATGAGCCACCTCAGTGAAGTTGGCGAAGGAACTAGACAAAAAACCTGCCCCAAAAAACCTGCGTCAAAAACTTACCCCTAGTGCAACATGGGATTCTTCGCTCTGTCAAGGCGGATATGTGAATTGTGTCAAAAAATCGCGTCGCTATCTTGTTCGTCGAATTTTTCTGATTGTCGATCTTTTCCGATGTATCTTGACTCGTGGCGAATCGCTTTGTAATTTGGTAGCGAAACGGGGAACAAAGTTGCAGCGAAGTTGCTACGATGCTTGTTCGCAAAATCACAAAACACAATAAGGAGAACCGATATGATTAACCGAGGTTCCATGGGACTCGTCGCTCTTTTGGCGGTGGCTTTCTCGACGGGTTGCGCCGCGGGTGGTGTTACGACAGCAAGCAGCGACGACGGCATGATGATGAATGCCGACAGTTGCGGCACGAAGGTCGAAGGTAGCAAAAAGATCGTCGAGGGCTTGGCAAGGGCTGGCGATCGCGTCTATTTCGACTTGAATCGCTATGAGCTGAAACCCGAGGGCTTGACGACCTCCGAAGCGCAGACGAAGCTCTTGAACAGAAACAAGAAAGCGCGCGTTCGCATCGAAGGCAACGCCGACGAGCGCGGCACGCGCGAGTACAACTTGGCGTTGGGCGAACGACGTGCGGAAAGCTTGAAGTCGCGTTTGGTGGCGATGGGAATCGATTCCTCGCGCATCGAAGCGATCAGCTACGGCGAAGAATGTCCTGCCGTTGCGGAAAGCAGCGAGTCCGCTTGGGCAAAAAACCGCCGCGATGTCGTCGTCTCCATCAAGTAGGATACTCTGATCTTCTCTGCTCTATGCGCTTTGCCTAGCTAGCGTGTCGCGCGCAAGGCAAGGTGCAAAAGAGCAAAACGCGGACGGAAGCGTAGGGGGAGAGGAGAGAAAAAGATTGTGCGTGGAGAACCCTTCTACAAAGTTCTGTGACGAGCGCGAGAAGGGAGGTGTCTTCCCTTCTCTGCGCTGCGTTGACTTTTGTGTTGGACGTTGTGTTAGCTCGCTCGTGTGCGCGTTTTTGTTCGCCCTCACCTTGAGTGTGGTCGTGCGGGCGCAAGGGCATGCTCAAGCGCAAGAACCGCTACAAGAGCCGCTACAAGGACCACTACAAAGCCCGCTGCAGGATCAGAGGGAGGGAAAGGAGAACAGCGATTCGGAGGCGGACGACGCATCGTTACATCAGCGCGTCGATTCTTTGCAGTCGCAAATCGAACGTTTGTCGAAGGATGTCGGTGTCTTGGGAAAGATGGGCGAGCAGGACTCTGCCACCCTGCCGCAAAGCGCTGCGTGGCTCTCGTTCGTCGCCGAGCTGCAGGAGCGCATGCGCGTGATGGAGCGCACGCTTACCGATCTGACGGGACGCGTCGAACAACTCGAACGCTACGGCGGCGGCAAGCAAGGAAGCAACACGAGAGTAGAGGAAAACACCGCGAACGGACGCTCTGCCGACGAGCAGTTCTCCGCCGCGCAAAACCTGTTGCGCACGCGCCGGCTGGGGGATGCCGTAAGTGCTTTCGGTAATTTCGCCAAGAACTATCCGAACGATCCGCGCGTCGCAGAATCTCTTTTTTACTTGGGGGAAAGCTACGCCGTCCTGCAAGACGACAAGGCTGCGATGAAGGCTTTCTTGGACGGCTATAAAAACGATCGCGACAGCTCTTTCGCGCCGCGATTGTTGTTACGGCTCGGACAAACCTTGGCAAAGCTGGAAAGAGGCGAGCAGGCGTGTCGAGTCTTGCGCGAGTTCCAAAAACGATTCGGCGACAAAGATACCGACATGACGAAGCTTGCAGAATCGGAGCTTGTCGCCAACAATTGCAACGGCTCTTGAGCCTCGACGAAAAAACGCCACCTTGCCGACACCCTCGGAGATTCTCGCGCGCTCGTTCGAAAAGGTCTTTCGTCCTGACGCCCTGCCCCGCCTTGCCGTCGCCTGTTCGGGCGGGAGCGATTCGCTCGCCTTGCTGTTGTTATGCAAAGCCTGGCGAGAACAAGGCGTGCGGCGCGCTGGCGAAGATTATGGCGGCAGTCCTGTCGGCAATCCTGTTGACAGCGTCGTCACCGCGCTGATCTGCGACCATCGGCAACGCGCTTCTAGCGCAAGAGAATGCGAAGCCTTGAGGAGGAGGTTGGAGAGGGACTTCGGTCTTGCCGCATTTGTTTTTGCGCCTCAAATGCCTTTGTCTTTGTACAAAGGCAACCTGC
>JABAAD010000097.1 GCA_014238935.1 Alphaproteobacteria bacterium | reverse complement strand
AAGTTTCAAAGGTCAGCAATGCCTTGGCGAGTATGTGCAGCTGTTTTTTGTTCTTTTTCAAGATTTTTTCGCAAGTTGTGTAAGCTTGCTCGACGAGCCGCCGCGTTTCTGCGTCGATGGCATCGGCGGTTGCCTCTGAAATATTCTGTTGCCTTGCGATCGAATGTCCCAAGAAGACCTCTTCTTGGTTGTCCTGATAGCGAATCGGACCCAACCCCTCGGACATGCCCCATTCGGTCACCATTCTGCGTGCGATCGCGGTCGCCTGCTGGATATCGCTTGCTGCTCCCGTTGTGATTTTTTCTTTGCCAAAGATCATTTCTTCGGCGATGCGTCCTCCCATAGCGACGATGATATTTGCCTCCAGTTGGTCTTTCGCCATCGAGATGTGGTCGCGGTTCGGCAAGCGCATGACCATACCCAAGGCGCGTCCGCGCGGAATGATCGTCGCTTTATGCACAGGATCGGAGGCAGGGCAGGACAAAGCAGCCAGCGCGTGTCCGCTTTCGTGGTAGGCGGTCAGGCGTCGTTCTTCTTCGGACATCACCATCGACTTGCGCTCGCTGCCCATGAGCACTTTGTCCTTGGCATCCTCCAGCTCGCTCAAGGTGACGAGTCGTTTTTCGCGTCGAGCTGCGAGCAGCGCCGCCTCGTTGACGAGGTTTGCCAAATCCGCGCCTGAAAAGCCCGGCGTTCCGCGCGCGATTTGGCGAGCATCCACATTCGGCGCTTGCGGCACTTTGCGCAGATGGACGAGCAGAATCTTCTCGCGTCCGTCGATGTCGGGATTCGGCACGACGACCTGTCGGTCGAAACGCCCCGGGCGCAGGAGGGCGGGATCGAGAACATCGGGTCGGTTGGTCGCCGAGATCATGATGACACCTTCGTTCGTCTCGAAGCCGTCCATTTCGACCAAAAGCTGATTGAGCGTCTGTTCGCGTTCGTCGTTGCCGCCGCCCAAGCCCGCGCCGCGATGTCTGCCGACGGCATCGATCTCGTCGACGAAGATGATGCACGGCGCGCTCTTCTTGCCTTGTTCGAACATGTCGCGCACGCGCGATGCGCCGACGCCGACGAACATCTCGACGAAGTCCGAGCCCGAAATTGTGAAGAAAGGCACATCCGCTTCGCCCGCAACGGCACGCGCCAGCAGCGTCTTGCCCGTGCCGGGAGGTCCGATCAGCAACACGCCTTTCGGTATCTTGCCGCCGAGGCGTTGAAATTTTTTCGGGTCGCGCAAAAAGGCGATGATCTCTTCTAGTTCTTCCTTAGCCTCTTCGATTCCCGCCACATCATCGAAGGTGATGCGTTCTGTCTTTTCGCTCAGCAACCGTGCGCGCGAGCGTCCGAAGCCCAGCGTCTTTCCGCCCGCACCTTGGATTTGTCGCATGAAAAAGACCCAAACGCCGATCAGCAACAGCATCGGGAACCATTGGATCAGAATGTAGAGGAACGAAGGACCCTTGTCGGGAGGCTCGGCGACGATGTCCACCTCCGCCTCGGCGAGTTTGCGCACCAAATCGGGGTCGTCGGGCGCATAGCTCGAGAAGCGTTCGCCCGTCTTCGTCGTGCCCGCGAGCGTGCTCCTCCAGACGCACGGAGACGACTTGACGCTCGGCGACGGCGTTCAGAAACTGCGTGTAGGTCATCGAGCGAGACTTCCCGTCGCTCGGCTTCTTTTGGAACGAGCTGATCAGAAAAGTCAGGGCTGCTACGATGAAAAGCCAAACGACGATATTGCGAAGGGAGGGTTTCATGGCGAAAAAGCACCCAAAAAAAGAGAGAGGAAAAAGCGAAATCCCTCTTTAACAATATGCCTATCTTGAACCTGCTTTTCAAGGGTAAGAGGACAATTTCGTAGTGCAAACGAGCGTGTTAGCGCTCACGCGTAGCCTCTTCCCTATCCTCGTTTATCCTCAAAGTCGGCAGACACAGGTTTCGCTCCTCCGCACCCACAAACCTCACACGAGGCAATCCCTCGCAACCTCGTTTCGAGAGACAGCACCCCTCCTGCACCACAACCCCCAAAGTTGGCAAGGCGCACAACTTTCCCTCACGCCAAAAAGAAGGCACAACCTCACGCACCCGCCACGGCAGCTCTTCAAAGCGCGCCAGCGACCGTTCAAGCCGCGCATCGCCTTTCCTCCTCCTCTCCCCGCCGCCGCCACCCGCAAGCCCTCTCTCGCCGCGACGCACAAGCACAACCCCTTCGCGTCCCAAGGGCTCGCAAGTCCAACCCGCAAAAGAGCTGGCGCAGCAAGAAGGCGCACGCAGAGGCGCAAGGATACGCAAGCGTCCGTCCCAAAGCCCATCCTGCGACAAGGCGCGCGCCACAGCGAGCGGAGCGATGCGCAACTTCGCGCGTGTCGCAAAGAAGACGCGTCCCTTGGCAAACAACAGGCAGCGACCGAGCGAAAAAACAGCAGACTCTTTTTTGTCGATTCTTTTGTCGATTTCGGCGTTTTTGGAATTGTGCAGAAAGATTTCCAAACATCGATGCCACGCCCCGCCAACGCGTTCCACCTGCCTCCTGCGTACGCCCTTGCCGCCGACCGAGCGTGCTACGCTTGCTAGCACTTTGAGCGCGACCTTTTCGTCCAACGCCAAGAACGCCCTGCTCTCGATACGAATGTAGCCCTCGGCGTGCCAAGTCGCGTGCGCGCGCGCGAAACTTCGCACCGCCTCTTCCAATCTCTCCTCTTCTTCCCGTAGCGTAGCGCAGCTGGCGAGCAGGCGAGATTGCTCCGCTTGCGACAAGCGGGCGCAGACGGGGCGGATTCTGTTG
>JABAAD010000096.1 GCA_014238935.1 Alphaproteobacteria bacterium | reverse complement strand
AATGTTTTTTCTCTAACATGAGCGGATTCGGCGGGAGTGTCGCCGAAGTATTGTCTTGTCAGTCAGAGGAATGTTGTTATGGCGAAACCCTCCCGCATCGCTGTGCGCCTTGTCAGCGAAGAAGGCAGTGGCAGCTTTTACATTGCCAGAAAAAATCCCACCCAAAAGCCTGAAAAAATGAAGGTGCGCAAGTACGACGCGCGCTTGCGTAAGCATGTTCTTTTCCGCGAGCAGAAGATGAAGTGACGCAAGGCGACTTTTCTTCAAACGAAAAGCTGCCCTTGCTCGTGCGTCTCGATGGAGTCTGCGTCTTGATATAGTCATGGCTCTTCGTGGTCGAAGTCTTCGAGCGGGAGGTAGGGTCTGTCGCTCGGCTCGCTTGCAGGCGTTACAGATTTCTCTTGCGGAAGGTCGCTCGCGCCGGGAAGCGAGTCTAGGCTCGCCAGTCCGAAGTGATCGAGAAAAGCGTCGGTCGTTGTCCAAGTAAGCGGTCTGCCCGGAATCTTGCGCCTTGCGCCAGGGGCGATCCACTTGTGTTCCAACAAAGTCGAGAAGACCCCGCGCGAGACGCTCACGCCGCGAAGACTCTCGATCTCAGGACGCGTTATGGGCTGTTTGTAGGCGATGATCGCAAGCGTCTCCAGGGCTTGCCGCGACAAGCGTCGCTTTTGTTTCTTGTGCGACGCCAAGGCTTCTGCAAGCGCCGGATCGGTGCGGAAAGTCCAAGATTTACCGCGCTGTACCAACTGCACGCCACGCTGTTCGTAAAAACTTCGCAACTCTTCCAGCAACGCAGGCACATTGCGGACCTTCGGCAGCAAAGCTTTCAGGCGCGCGAGCGGTACAGGCTCAGGGCTTGCAAAAATAAAAGCTTCCAAAGAACGCAGGCGATCAAAGTGCGCCAGCAGCGCATCGTCGTGCAAAGCTTCGGACGCAGGCTTGCCGCAAGGCGCAGGCGCGGTGCGATCAGGGCTTGCGCGTGAAAACCCAGACACGCGACTAGTCGGCGGAAGAAGCAAGCGAAGGACACGCGCTCCGCAGCCTTAGCCGCAACGGGCTTTCGGGGGAAGACTGGTAGAGCTCGGCGTAGGCGTGTTTTTCTCTGTTTTTGCTCGCTGGGTGACGGCTCTCCGAAGAGAAATTCTGACCCTTGTCGCTCTGCGGCGGCAGGGTCTCTTGCGCGTTCCCGCTATTGTTCGAGAGATCCAGGGCTGCGGAGAAGAAGCCCGAGACGATCGATTTCAGAAACAACTTCGGATTCTCCTCCTTTTCGGCTTGTCGATAGACGGCGGCGGGAATCAAACCTAAGAGGTCGCGCCACTGCCCGTCGAGTTGCGCCTTGAGGGCGGCGTGCGCCTCTTGCGTGTCGTAGAGTCTGAGCGCACGAATGCGAAGGCGTTTAGCTTGCCGGTCGCGGCGGCGTTCGATGGCGACATAGCTTTGCAACAGCAAGAAGAGGTTGGCATCCAGTTCCCATTCGACGACGCTGTCGGGCAGCGTCTTTTGTACGATGCCGCGAGCAAAGGTCTCAGAGCCCAGCCTCGGCAACGTCCTGAGAAAACGTGCGGTTTGGCGAGCGTTTTCAAGCCACAGCAGGTTTTCGTGCAACGCCGCGGCGCTCTTTTCGCCTTGCGCACCTTCGGCTTTGTCGCGCGGCAGCAACAATCGTGCTTTCATGCGCGCCAAGTGGGTTGCCATCACCAAATACTCGGCTTTAACGGCGAGGTGCAAGCGTTTGGCGTGCGCGACAAAGTCGAGATACTGCTGGGCAAGCGTTGCAATCGAGATGTGCTTCAAATCGACACGCTTTTGCCGAGCCAAGCCCAGCAAGAGGTCTAGGGGTCCCTCGTAGTTGCCTAAGGAAAGAATCAGGACTTCGTCTTGCTCGGAGGGAGGAGGAAAATCGGTCACGGCAGCAACCCTCGTGCTGACACGGCGGTGTGGTGCTCCTCGACGCGCGCCAGCATTTTTTCTGCATCCTGTCTCTTTTTTGGAGAGAAGGTCTTTTTGCGCCGTGCGGCGAAGTCCAAAGATTTGTCGAGCTTGGCGGACAAAGGAGTGGCGTCCGAGGCGAATGCCCCGTCGATCGTTCGGGCGATGGCGCGTATCGTCTTGGGCGCGCTGCCGCAGTAGAGGGAAAGATCGCAGCCCGCCTCAAGAGCCCTGAGCGCAAGCTCCTGCGGGTTGCCGCGCAGGGCTTTCATGCGGAGATCGTCGGAGATCAGCAAACCCTTGAAGCCAATATCAGAATCAGAGCGAACGACGCTCTCGATCGTCTTCTTCGACAATGTTGCGGGCGCGGCACTGTCAATATCGTCGTACAGGATATGAGCGGTCATCATCATCGGCAAGTCTCTCAAAGCAAGGAAGCAAGCAAAGTCGCTTTTGGCAAGGTCGCCGCGGCGCGTCTCTACGCGTGGAAGATGCTTGTGGCTGTCGCAGGTGGCGCGTCCGTGACCGGGCACATGCTTGACGACGGGGAGAATGCCTGCATCCAGCAAGCCCTCGGCTTGTGCGCGCGCCAAAGACGGAACGCGGGCTTGAGTGCTGACTTGAGCGTGACCGACGGACGCGGCGAAGGCTCTGTCTCCGATGACGGGATCCGCCTTCTCGCTCGGCAAGTCGGCAACGGGCGCGCAGTCGACCGTGATCCCCAAGTCTGCGAGTTCTTCTCCCATCAAGCGCGCGCCAGCTCGACAGGCTGCGAGGGCTTTGTCTCTGCCGTGGAGTTGCCAATAGTTGCCGAAGGCGCGCGCGGCGGGAAAGCCGCGCCAATGTGGAGGGTGCAGACGTTGAACGCGTCCTCCTTCTTGGT
>JABAAD010000095.1 GCA_014238935.1 Alphaproteobacteria bacterium | reverse complement strand
ATCAAGTCCAAAAAGAAGCCTGCGTTCAGGTTTTGCGCGCTGCTGGGGGCTTCTTGTGCGCGCGTCTGCTGTCTGACGCTGTTTTGCGGCAGCTCTTCGACGATTCCCAGCTTCTTCCGCAATCCGTCTGCAAGCAAAAGAGCCTCGCGCTCTAGCTGGCTCGCCTCCTCACGCGAGAGGATCGGCGCTTCTTTTGCCTTCTTCTCCTTTTTCTTGCTGACAACGGCGTTGCGAGCTCGCGGAGCGCGCGCAATCTCCCAAGCTCGTTTGACGCGCAAAAGGTAGTGGTCGTGTTTCGTCGGATCGGAAGAGTGGTAGTGCTTAATCGCCTCTTCCCAATTGTTGTAGCGCTTGTACAAGACGACCAGATACTCTGTCGCGTACGCCACATTGTTGACGGGATCGAGCGCCTCCGAGAGGGTGCGAAACGCGCGACCGTGATGGTAGAGATTGACTTGCATGCAACCCACATCGATATTCGATCGCCCGTCGCGTTGTAGCTGCTCGACGACGCGCATCGCCCGTTGCTTGCTTTCGTAGTAGCGACCGTCTCCCGCTACGGTGACCGTCCAAGGCCAAGGTGTTGTCCTCGCGCCGCTCGCCCCCGATCTGCCCGATTCTACGCGCGCGATCGCATACAGCAGACCTTTCGGAAAACGCCGCGTGCGCTCTGCAAGCTGCGTGAGCTCGACGCAAATCGAGGCGTCGTCACGCTCGATAGACTCAGCATCAGACACGCCCTTTGTCTGGGCTCTCTGCGCATGCGAATCGAGCGCAAACAGCAACGCAACGCCCGCCACCGCGCCCAAACAGCAACACAGCGCAACCTTGCGCTTAATCCTCTTCGTGCTTGCGTGCGTGCTTGCGTGCCAGATCATCGTCGCGTCTCGTATTTTTTTCTGCTTTCTGCTCCAAGCCAGTCAGCCAGCAAGGGCATTCTAGCATGTTTTGGGTTGTGCGTTCACTCGATTCGATAGACTAGCCCCCGTGCGTCGTCGGAGAGTAGCAAGCTGCCGTCCCAGTGCGTCTTGACATCGACGGGTCTGCCGCGTCCGCCCTTGAGGTGCAAGAAGCCGTCGATGAAGACGCTTTGCTTGCGCGGCACGGGGTTTCCTTTGTCGAAATGGAGTCGTATGACGCGGTAGCCGTCGGGCGTCGATCGGTTCCACGATCCGTGCAGCGCAACGAACGCATCGCCTTTCAGGTCTTCGAGTTTTTCGCCTCGATAGAAATGCACGCCCAAGGGAGCGTTGTGCGCGGGAAAGGTCGCTATGGGAAAGGTCGGAACTTGCGGCAGGGGTCGGGATTTGAATTTCTGCGTGCGATCGCCGCCGCCGCCGAAGAAGGGGTATCCGAAAAACATTCCTTTTTGCTGAGCGCGGTTCAACTCTTCCGGCGGCGCGTCGTCGCCCATAAAGTCTGCGCCGTTGTCGGTAAAAAACAGCACGCCGCTTTCGGGACGAAAATCCATGCCGACCGAGTTGCGCACGCCGCGCGCGAAGATTTCAGGCTCGAGTCCCGTGAGCGACAAGCGCACGATCGTTCCCTCCAGCCCCTTCGGCGTGCAAATGTTGCACGGCGCACCGACGGCGACATAAAGAAGATCGTCGGCACCGATCGCCGCCACACGCCAGCCGTGATGTTTCTTGTTCGGCAAGCCGTCGAACAGAACTTCGCCCGCAGGCAGACGCGGCTGAAACTTGTCGAAACGATAGCGCGCAACCCTGTGCTGCTCGACGACATACAGATGGGGTGTGCGCCAAGCGATGCCGTTCGGCACGCGCAGGCTTGCGGAGAGAACATGGACATTTCCTTCTCGGATCGCATAGAGACTTTTTCCGCGCGTTCCAACGAAGACGGTGCCGATCTCAGGCGCCGGTGCAAGCGAGCGTGCACCGCGCACGCGCGCGAAGACCGAAAGACGGTAAGGCGCTTGCACGCTCAAGCCGTGCACGCGCGTCTCGCCATGCACCTCAGTAGACGACAAAACCAGCACCGCCGCCGACAAGCACGCCAAGAATCTTTTGCGACGCATCCTCTTCCCCCTATCCGTCTTGTTGCGTCTGGTGTTTGCGCGCTTGCCACAGCCCTGCGAGCCAAGACGGCAACAGGAGCTCGCCTTGCAGCCGCTTGCCTGACGCGCAAAGAACGACAAGATTCTCCCCTACTGCAAGCTTCTCCTCTGATGCAATCTTCTCCTTCACTGAGAGAGGCGCTTCCTCTTCTTGTGGCGGAGCGAGTTGCAAGGAGGCGAGCTGAAAGAGAACGAGGAGGATCGTCTGCTTTCGGGTTGCAACGGCGTACAGCACCTCGCCGCAGAGCGTTTCGCCTCCCTCTTTCGCCAAGCCAAAGACTTTGTCGCCCGCGTGCACGGCATCTTCGCATCCTTGCAATCGGACGGGCAAGGCATGCTTCTTCGGCATGCGTGCACGATACTTCAAACGTGCGGTGATCTCTTGTCCGACATAGCAATCCTTCTGCCAGTCTAATGCTCCCAGTTCGTCCAAGCCGAAGGCAAAGGGCAGGGCGTGCTTCTTCGACGCGTGCGCTGCGCCCTCCCACTCTTCTGCCCGCTCGACGACACCAAGAGAGAGTCGATAGGCTTCGTAATCTTCCTCCTCTGCCCAAGTCAGATCGGCGGCTTCTACCCAGTCGTCCGCTCTGTTGTGCCAAAGACGCATCGCTGCCAAGGGCTTGCGCGGGTCGGCGAAAAGGTACCCTTCCGTATCGTTTGCGTTGTCCGCGTATTTTTCGTGTTGCCTCCCCGTCAAAGCGAGCGTCGATGACGATCTTGTAACGCTCGCCTCTGTTCTCGCTTGCTCGCGTGCGTTTTCGGGAAACAAACCAA
>JABAAD010000094.1 GCA_014238935.1 Alphaproteobacteria bacterium | reverse complement strand
ACTGTCGTGAAGCTGTTTTCGTTCGATGTTCGCTTTCCAAAGCGCCGGCAAACAGCGAGAAAGGAGGCGAGAGCCCTGTCGGGCAAGTCACCCGTCGCCGTCGCCGTGCGCACGCTCGGAGCTTTGGGACACACGCTGTTGCGACGTCGCACGAGAGATGCCTCGCGCCGCCCCTCGCCTTTCGCGCGTCTGAAAGCGATCACAGCGAACGCCCTGCAAACCCTGTGGCCGAAGACCCTTTTCGCGCGCGCGCTGTTGATTATCGTCATCCCCCTGATCGCGGTGCAGATCGCAGCAGCCTACGCCTTCTTCAATCGACACTGGACGATCATCGCGCAAAGCATGGCGAGCACGATCGCAGCGGAGATGAACTTGGCGATCGACATGATGCGTGAAAACCCAGAGAGTCTTCCTCGACTTTCGGGAGTGTACGAGAAACACTTGAACCTGCCCTTGAGTCTGTTTCGCGGACAGACGATCGATCCGCAGTCGGCGCAGGCGCAACGTTTCGGCTTTTTCACACGACACTTGGGAAAAGCCTTGCAAGAGAAGGTGAAGCGTCCTTTTGTCATCGACACCGAATCGTTTTCGAATCAGGTTGTCGTTCAGTTGCAACTTGCCGAAGGTGTCTTGCAAGCGGTGATCCCGCGCGAGCGACTTTTCAGCGCGACAACTTATATCTTTGTGATGTGGATGGTGGGTTCTTCGATCTTGCTGTTTTCGATCGCAGCCCTGTTTATGAGGAACCAAGTGCGCCCTCTGCGTCATTTGGAGCGCGTCGCAAACCAGTTCGGCAAGGGTCACGACACGACCGAGCGCATCAACAGCCGCGGTGCACGCGAGGTGCGAAACGCGATTCAAGCTTTCAATCGCATGCGCAGACGGATCTTTCGACAGATGCGCCAACGCACCGACATGCTCTCAGGCGTAAGCCACGACCTTAGAACGCCTTTGACACGCATCAAGCTGCAAGTAGCGATGTCGCACGATCCGCTCGTGCACGCCATCGAGGGCGATGTGAAAGAGATGGAGGCGATGATCGAGGGCTACCTCGCCTTTGCGCGCAGCGAGGGCAGCGAGCGCGTCGCCACCTTAGACTTGACGGCGATGATCGACAAGCTGATCCGACGCTATCAAAGCGCAGGCAACCGTCTCTATTGCCACATAGAAGGACATTTCGTCATCACAGGACGCGAGAACGCGCTACGCCGCTGCCTCGACAACTTGCTGTCGAACGCGCATCGCTACGGCAACAATGTCTCGGTGTTGGTCGGGCGGCGGCGCGAGCATATCGAGATCCTCGTCGACGACGACGGTCCCGGCATTCCCAATCCCTACCGCCACGAGGTGTTTCGTCCTTTCTTTCGCTTGGAAAGCTCGCGCAGTCAGGAGACGGGCGGCATCGGCTTGGGGCTATCGATCGCGCGCGACATTGCGCGCATTCATGGCGGAGATTTGACGCTCGATTCTTCGCCGCAAGGCGGATTGCGTGCGAACTTGCAGATCCCTTTCTAACAGAGGAAGGTGTTCGGATACAGGATGCGCAAGAAAAAACTCGGCATTTTCATTACCGTTTCGATGAGAAAGCTTGTGCCTAGCACCGCGATCTTTGTCAGCAGATTGACATGCGCTATCAACGGCGCAAAACGCCTCTCGTCACAAAAACAGCGCGACCGATCAGAGTTTTTCGGCCACCTGCTTTTTTATCTCGGCGATCGCTTTGGCAGGATTGAGTCCCTTCGGACAAGCCTTCGTGCAATTCATAATCGTATGGCAACGATACAGCTTGAAGGGATCGGCGAGCTTCTGCAAGCGAGCGCGCCCCGCTCCGTCGCGCGAATCCATCAGCCATCGATACGCCTGCAACAACACCGCAGGCCCCAAATACTTCTCGCTGTTCCACCAGTAGCTTGGACAGCTCGTCGTACAACAAAAACACAAAATACACTCGTAAGAACCGTCAAGCTTTGCACGCTCTTGCGGCGTCTGCAGTCGCTCCCTCGCCCCCTTCTTGATCTTTTCAATCTTGGGCGCATCTTGCAACCACGGCTCAATCGAGGCAAGCTGACGATAGGTATGCGTCAAGTCCGGCACAAGGTCTTTCACAACACGACAATGAGGAAGAGGAAAAACACGCACCGAACCCTTGATCTCCGCCATCGGTTTCGTGCAAGCAAGCGTGTTCGTGCCGTCAATGTTCATCGCACACGATCCGCAAACCCCCTCCCTGCAAGAACGACGAAAGGTAAGCGTCGAGTCGATCGTGTTCTTGATGGCAATCAACCCGTCGAGAACCATCGGACCGCAACGATTCAAATCGATCTCGTAACGATCGACACGAGGACGCTCCCCCACCTTCCCAGCCCAGCGATACACCTGAAGGGTTCGCTTGCGAGCAAGCTGTCCCGTCGCAACCTTCGGCAGTTTCCACTTCTTGCCCCGCCTCAAGCGAGAATTGCGCGGTAATAAAAGCTGAGCCATCGTACTCTCCCAATTGTTTGTATCAGTGTTCTCTATTAGTAGACGCGTTCTTGCGGCGGGATCGTTTTTGCCGTCAGAGGTTTGGTGTGAACTTTTCTCTTGGAAAAACGCGTCTTGCCGTCCGCAACCCAAACGACCGAATGTTGCATCCAAGTCTTGTCGTTGCGTGTCGGAAAATCTTCGCGCGCATGCGCCCCTCTGCTCTCGGTGCGCTCAAAGGCGCAAGCCAAGGTCGCCGTTGCGCACAGCAACAGGTTTTCAAACTCAAGCGTCTCCATAAGATCGGAGTTCCAAATCAGCGAGCGGTCGGACACCGCGATGCGTGGCAACTTCTGCCACAGCTCTTGCACACGCGCGTTACCCTGTTGCAAAACGCTCTTGGTGC
>JABAAD010000093.1 GCA_014238935.1 Alphaproteobacteria bacterium | reverse complement strand
CCTCGCAGGATTGTGGAAAAACAGTCCCATACAAGCCAACGATGTCACCGATGCACGCTTCCTCCCATGACGGCGACGAACGTCTTGATGAAAACCTTGGCGAGAGCTTTGGCGCAAGAATAGGCAAGCTGATTCTGCTACGGCTTCTGCCGACGCTGCTTTTTTTGTGGCTCTTTTCTCTACTACTCTTCGCGTTGTTCGTGTGGCTGCCCGGCGATGTTGCGGAGGCGACCTTCGGAACCGAGGGCGACGCGCAAGATGTGCAAAGGATGCGTACAGAACTCGCGCTCGACAAACCCTTTCCGCTGCGCTACGCCGCGTGGTTCGTATCCTTCCTGCACGGCGACTGGGGGGAGAGCGCACTCTACGGCGTGCCTGTGCGCACGCTCGTCGTCGAACGGCTTCCTCTCTCGCTCACCCTTTCGCTCGCAAGCTTTCTGTTGGCGACGGCGAGCGGTGTGGGCTTGGGTATCCTGCTCGCTGCGCAGAGACGAACGACGGGCATTATCGACTTTTCGCTCAACATCCTTCTCGCGCTTCCTTCCTTCCTGCTCGGCATCGCGCTGATTCTGCTCTTCGCCGTCCGCTGGCCGCTGCTGCCTAGCGGCGGCATCGCCGAGCAAGCCTCGTGGCTAGCGCAAGCGCGACACATCCTGTTGCCCGTGCTTGCGCTCGCGCTGCCGCAGACGGCGATTCTCGCCCGCTTCGCCAACGCATTCCTAAGAGAAACGCTGTCTCGCCCCTTCGTCACAAGCGCACGCGCGAAAGGACTTTCCAAAAAGCGCGTCGTGCTGCGCCACGCGCTGCCGAGTATTGCAGCACCCCTTCTCGCCCTCAGCGGCTTGCAAGCAGCCTTCCTAATCTCAGGCACCGTCGTGACCGAAAGCGTCTTCGCCTTGCCAGGGCTCGGCTCGCTGTTCCTCAACGCCGTGCATGCAAGAGACCTGCCGCTCGCGCTCGCGCTCGCGCTCCTTTTTGCAACGGCTACCCTACTCGCAACTACCCTTGCAGAGTTCTTCGCAACCCTTCTCGACGCACGCAGGACGGAAGACGGAAAGATATGACCTCTCCGCTTGTGCGAATGTCTTGCAACCCTTGAGCTTATCAAGCCATGCGCGCCATCTCTTCTACCGACAAAAACAGCACCACCCGTTACACGCTTTGGCTTGTGTTGTTCGTACTGCTGGTTTGCTTCTGCCACGCTGTCTTTACGCCGTCGCCCGCAATCGTCATCGACGAGCGCTTCCTCTCTCCCTCCCTTTCTCACTGGCTCGGCACAGATCACTACGGCAGAGACACGCTACAGATGATTTTGCGCGGCGGATTTGTGTCGCTCTCGATCGCACTTTGCGCCATCGCGCTTGCGCTACTGTGCGCGCTACCGCTCGGGCTTGTGAGTGCACGCACGACGCAGCCCTTGCTCCGCAATGCGTTGCTGAATACCTCCGACTTGCTCTTCGCCTTTCCCGCGCTCCTGACCGCACTTCTCGTAGCGACGCTCTACAAGCCTGGATGGTTCGCCGTGCTGTGCGCCATCACCCTTTTCAACATTCCCGTCTTTTGGAACATCACCCGCTCGACGACCCGAAGCCTCTACCTCTCGCCCTTCGTTGTCGCGGCGCGTGCGCTTGGGGCGAGCGAACGGCGCATCCTCTACAGGCACATCCTTCCGAACACGCTCGCTCCCTTGCTGCTGCACGCATCCACACAAGTTTCTCTCGCCATTCTCGCAGAGGCGTCCTTCGCCTACCTCGGACTCGGCACCCCTCCCCCCAACGCCAGCTGGGGTAGCATCGTGCGCGAGGCGCAAAATTTTCTTGTCTTCTCCTCAACACCGCTCGTTGCAACCGCATGCCTCATGGTCGCAAGCGTCGCTGTCTTCTCCGCCCTCGCGCGAAGCTACGCACACAACCTGCCCTCAAGACTCGGCTAGGCGACCCGCTTGAGAAAAGGTGTCAACTCTCCGTAGCCCGTCTGCACGATCTCCAACGGCAACGAGAGCATCGCTGCTGCTCGCTCGGCACAACGCACGAGTTCTGGATCCTCCGTCTGCGCCAAATAAACTACGCCGCGATAGTTGCTGAACAGAACCTCCCTCAGATGCGGATGGCGATCCAATCCGTAACCCTTGTAAATCAGCGTGAAAAAGTGACGCGCAAGGTAGTCGGTCAAAAAAAACCTTGTCGGATCTTGCTCCATCATGGTCGCAAAATGCTCCTGCCCCGCGAAAAAAGCATAACAATGAGGCCCCGCAATACGCTCGACTCCCTCCTCCCTCAACACAACATCAAGCATGCCGCCCGTGCCGCAGTCACCGTAGAGAACATAAATCTTGTCGTAGTGGGATCTCGAAGCATGAATCTTTTCTCGCACGCGCGAGGGAATCAAAGCAGGGCGGTTGTGCAGCTTCGACGGCAAGCAGGTCACATGCAAATTTTCCAAGCCCTTCTGTTTGCAAATCGCAAGAACCTCACGCGCGAGCGCACCACAGGCAATGAGCAAAACTTTGTGCGGCTCTTTGTGCGGCTTTTTTGGCACTGTCTCGTCGTTCCCCTTTCTCATTTAGCCCGCGTTCGCCTTGATGTTGTGCTTGCGTTTCATGAATTCCTTTGCGGTCTCGACGGCGACGGCTGCGTCGCGGCAATAGCTGTCTGCGCCGACGGCTTTTCCGAACTCCTCGTTGAGCGGTGCGCCGCCAACCATGACGATGTAGTTGTCGCGCAAGTTTTTTTCTTTGAGCGTGTCGATGACGACCTTCATATAGGGCATCGTTGTCGTCAGCAACGCCGACATTCCGAGGATGTCGGGTTTATGTTCTTCGAGTGCCTCCAAGTATGTTTCGACCGAAACGTTGACTCCGAGGTCGATGATTTCGAATCCTGCGCCTTCGAGCA
>JABAAD010000092.1 GCA_014238935.1 Alphaproteobacteria bacterium | reverse complement strand
TGCCGTCGTAGCGCAGGTAGTAGCCAAAACGTCCCTTTTTGACGATCACGCTCGTGCCGCTCGCGGGATGCTGTCCGACCACGCGTCCGTCCGATCCTCCTTGAGCGATCACGACAACAGAGCGATTGACGCCGATGCTCATGACATCGTCCTCCTCGCCCAGCCCCGAATAAACGCCGTCGTGCAACAGGTAGGGTCCGAAACGTCCGACGCTCGCCTTGATCGCCTTGCCCGTCTGCGGATGCACGCCCACCTCGCGCGGCAGAGACAGCAAGGAGCACGCGCCCTCTAGCGTGATCGTCTTCGGGTCGAACTGCTTCGGTAGCGCGGTGCGTTGGGGTTTTTTCGTCGTTTTTTTCTTGGGAGAGTCTTTGCTTTTCACCACGGCTTCGCCGCGCTGAACATAAAGTCCGTATGGTCCGCGGCAGAGATAGACGCCTAGCGAAGTGTCAGGACAAACACCCAAGGCGTGAGGAAAGACGATGCCGTCCAGCACAGAACCTTCTTGCGCCTCCTCGTCTTTGAGCCCGCGCGTGAAACGACAATCGGGATAGTTGGCGCATCCGATGAAGGCACCGTGCCTGCCGGGGTGAATCTCGAGACGTCCCTCCTTACAAGTGGGGCAGACGCGCGAGGCTTCAACGCCCTCCTCGTCTTGCGGGAAGTAGCACTGCGCCCAGTCCGCGTCGAGTTGCGCGCGCACCTCTTCAGGCGAGAGAGACTCGCCTTTTTGCAGGGTAGCGTGGAACTCGCGCCAAAAGTCTTCGAGCGCGGTGCTCCACAAAGCCTCGCCGCCTGCTATTTTGTCGAGCTCTTCTTCCAAACCCGCGGTGAAGTCGTAGTCGACATATTTCGTGAAGTTGTGTCGAAGAAAGCTGGTGGCGAGCCTTCCCGAATCTTGAACGACCAACTTGCGACCTTCCAATGCCACATAGCCTCGCATCTTCAGCACTTGGAGAATGGCGGCGTAGGTAGAAGGTCTTCCGATCCCCGCCTGCTCAAGGTCGCGGATCAAACGCGCCTCCGAGTAGTAGGGCGGCGGCTGCGTCTCGTGGCGTTCCGTTGCAACCTTCAAAGGCGTGAGCTTGTCGCCTACAGCAAGAGCGGGCAACGACGCGCCTTCCTCGTCCGAAGACAAGTCCTCAGACGAATCGTGCGAAACATCACGATAGAGCGCAAGAAAACCCTCGAAGACGACGCGCGTATGCGTCGCGCGCAAACCAATAGTCGTTCCTCCTTCCTCTTCGATCTCTACGACGCGTTTGTCTATCTGTGCACTCGCCATTTGGGATGCGAGCGCGCGTCGCCAAATCAGGGCGTAGAGCTTGCGTTGATCGCTTTCCAATGTTGCCGACAGCGATTCGGGCTTGTTTGCAAAGTTCGTCGGACGAATCGACTCGTGCGCCTCTTGCGCGCTGCGCGCCTTTGTCTTGTAGAATCGAGGCTTTTCGGGCAGATACTCCTTGGCGAAGAGCTTGCCGAGCGTCTTGCGTGCCTCGGCGACCGCCTGTCCGCTCATCGAAAACGAATCGGTGCGCATGTAAGTGATCGTTCCTGCCTCGTAGAGTTTTTGTGCGGCGCGCATCGTGCGCGCGGGCGAGAAGCCGATCTTGTTGGAGGCTTCCTGTTGCAGCGTCGAGGTGATGAAGGGCGGCTGTGGATGACGCTGCGTACGCGAGGGCTTGACATCGACTGTGACATAAGAACAGGCGCTCAAACGCTTCTTGATCGCCGCCGCCTTTTCCTTGCTGTCGATGGCGAGTTTGGAAAGTCTTTTCCCTTCGTACTTGACGAGATGCGCCAGCAACTTGCCCTTGGACGATTGTGCCTCGACTTGGATGCTCCAATACTCTTGGGCGACGAAAGATTCGATCGCTGCCTGTCGCTCGCAGATCATGCGCAAAGCGACCGACTGAACTCTCCCCGCCGAGCGTGCGCCGGGCAGTTTGCGCCACAGCAGAGGCGAAAGAGAAAATCCTACGAGGTAGTCCAACGCGCGCCGCGTTCGATAGGCATCGACCAAGTCTTCGTTGAGCTGCGCGCGCGCTTGAGACAAGGACTCGGCGATGGCGGATTTCGTGATTTCGTGGAAGGTGATGCGCGCCACTTCGAGTCGCGCGAAGTTTTTTCCCAAATGTTCTTTCAGAATCTCGCGCACGTGCCACGAGATCGCTTCGCCTTCGCGGTCGGGGTCGGTCGCCAAATAGACGCGCTCGACTTTCTCCACCGCTTTGAGAATAGGCGGCAGAGCCTTGTGCGCGTTTGCGGTCTCCTGCCACAGCATTGCAAAGCCGTTGTCCGTGTCTACCGAACCCTTCTTCGCCGGCAAGTCGCGCACATGCCCGAAGCTTGCAAGCACGCGGTAGCCCGCGCCCAAATACTTTCCGACGGTCTTTGCTTTCGCAGGAGACTCGACGATCACCAACGCGGACACAGATATCGAATTCCGAGATGGCGGGAGGTGTCTTGCTCGCTCACGCGGCGGCGGTGAGGTTTTTGCGTGCTTGCACAAGATCCTCGACTACGGAAGCGTCGGCGAGCGTCGATGTGTCGCCGATGTCGGAGTATTCGTCGATGGCGACCTTGCGCAAGATGCGGCGCATGATTTTGCCCGAGCGCGTTTTCGGCAGCGCGGGCGCCCATTGGATCGTGTCGGGAGCAGCGAAGGGACCTATTTCTTTTCTTACCAAATTGACCAAGTCTTGTCGTAAGGCATCGCTGGGCTCTTGCCCTGCGATCAGCGTCACATAGGCGTAGAGTCCTTCGCCTTTGCGTTCGTGCGGAAATCCGATCACGGCGGCTTCGGCGACGCTTTTGTGCAGCACGAGCGCGCTCTCCAGCTCTGCCGTTCCAATGCTGAACGGATAGATAAGGCTGCCGCTGTTGGATGAGTGGAGAAGGTAGCCCTCGTTGGGAT
>JABAAD010000091.1:1038-2939 GCA_014238935.1 Alphaproteobacteria bacterium | reverse complement strand
GGAAAGTCTCGATTGTCTCGAAACCACGCGGGTTGAGGGGGAAAGGAGGGGTGGGAGTTCTCGCGTTTTTCTCGCCACCTACCTTCGCGCATCCACGCCAGCACGCTGTCGGGTTGCCCGTAGCAAAGGTCGCTGCCGATACCGATTGCATCGATGCCGATCTTCTCCGCCAAGCGCACGACCATGGTACAAAAGTCCTCGCGCGAGCAAGCGTCCTCGTTTTTCAGGTGGTAGGGGTAGAGCGACAAGCCTAATAAACCTCCGTTTTCTTTCAAGGCTGCCAAGACCTCGTTCGAAACGCTGCGCGCTGTCTTGTGCCAAAAGGAGGGGATCGCGTGCGAGATCACAAGCGGACGTTCAGAGCAGGCGAGCGCATCCTTGCAAGAGCGTTCGCTTGCGTGCGACAGGTCGACGACGATACCGACTCGATTCATCTCCTTGATCGCTTGCTCGCCCATGCGGGTGAGACCGCTGTCTTTATGCTCGAAACAGCCCGATGCCAACAGCGATTGACGGTTGTAGGAAAGTTGCATGAAGCGGATGCCCAGCTCGAAGCAAATCTTGACGAGTCCCAAGTCGTCTTCCAGCACCGAGCAGTTTTGCACTCCGAACAAGATCGCCGTGCACCCGTTCGCGCGTGCTTTCACGATGTCTTCGAGCGAGCGAGCGGGGGCGACGAGGTCGCTGTTTTCTGCGAAGAGCTTGTTCCACGCGATGATGTTTTGGACAACCTCGCGGAAGAGTTCGTGGTATCCGATCGTTGCGTGAATGGCATCGATGCCTCCTTCGCGCGCGTGGAGAAACACTTCTCTGCTCCAGCGGCAGTATTGCAAGCCGTCGATCACTAGGGGAGCGGAAGACATTGGGGGGGGAGTAGACATTGTTGTTCTAACTTACACTCTAACTTAAACCCAGCAACTTAAACCCAGCAACTTAAACCCAGCAACTTAAACCCAGCAAATTTTATTTTTTTAAAATCTACCTTCGCCCTAACTATTCGGGTTCGCCCGCTTTGATATAGCTTGTCTTGACTTGCGTGTAGAACTCCTCTGCGTAGCGTCCTTGCTCGCGCGACCCGTAGCTGGAAATTCCCCTCCCCCCGAAAGGCACATGGTAGTCTGTGCCTGCCGTAGGAAGGTTCACCATGACACAGCCGCAACGCACATTCCTTCGAAAATGCGTCGCACGCGCAAGCGAGGTCGTAACAATTCCCGCAACTAACCCGAAAGGCGTGTCGTTTGCCGTCGACAAGGCTTCCTCGTAGTTTGCAACCTTGATGACACAAGCAACAGGAGCGAACATCTCCTCGCGGTTGATACGCATCTCGTTGCTACCCTCCAGCAGTAGCGCGGGGGTGAGGAAGTAGCCCTCTGTTTTGCGCGCGACCACCTCTCCGCCGCAAGCGCGCGTGCATCCCTCTTCTTCGGCGAGTTTCAGATACCGCAGGTTCGATTCCAACTGCGCCTGACTGACGACGGGACCGATTTGCGTCTCTTTCTCCAAGGCATGCCCTACGCGCAACGCCTTCGTAGCAGCGATCATTTTTTCGACGAACTCATCGTAGATGTTTTCCATTACTACGATGCGCGAAGAAGCGGTGCATTTCTGTCCTGTCCCCCCGAAAGCACCTTGCACGGCGCAGGAGACGGCGAGGTCGCACTCGGCATCGTCGGCGACGACGAGCGCGTTTTTGGCACCCATTTCCATCTGCAGCTTGGTCATGACGGGGATCGCTTTTTGCGCGATCTTTCTTCCCGTCTCGACGGAGCCCGTGAAAGAGATGCCTTGCGCTTTGGGGCTTGCGGCGAGGTGTTCTCCAAGCGTGCTGCCTTTGCCCAAGACGAGATTGAACGCTCCCTCAGGCATGTTGTGTCGCTCGACGATCTGGGCGAACGCGCACG
>JABAAD010000091.1:0-1031 GCA_014238935.1 Alphaproteobacteria bacterium | reverse complement strand
AGATTGAACGCTCCCTCAGGCATGTTGTGTCGCTCGACGATCTGGGCGAACGCGCAGGCGCTTGCGGGCGTGAGGTTTGCGGGTTTCCACACGACGCTGTTGCCGAAAGCGAGTGCGGGAGCGATCTTCCAGCTGGCGGTTGCGATCGGAAAGTTCCACGGCGAGATAACCCCGACGACTCCCAGGGGCTCGCGGCGAATGTCGATTTCGATTCCTGGGCGCACGGAATCGGCGGTATCGCCCAGCTGTCGCAAGACTTCGGCGGCGTAGTAGGTGAAGAATTGTCCTGCGCGAAAAACCTCGCCCGTCCCTTCTGCAAGGGGTTTTCCTTCTTCGCGCGACAGCAGTTCTCCCAGCTCTTGTGCGCGCGTTTTCATCTCTTCCCCGATGGCGTTGAGGATGTTGGAACGTTCTTCGAGTTTTGATTTTCCCCAAGCTTTTTGCGCTGCGGCGGCTGCGTCCAACGCTTCGTCGAGCACAAGGGTTGTAGCTTGCGCGTAGCTGCCGACGAGGTCGGAGGTATCGGAGGGAGAGCGGTTTTCGATGCTCTCGCCTGAGGCGAGCCAACGCCCCGCGATATAGTGACCGTGTGCCGTTGCAGACATGGCACGAGTGTAGCACAAGTTTCGCCGCAAGCAAGGTGCTGTTGCCGAGCCGTCGTGCAATCTGTAGACTCTCTCGCATGTCCTCGCCTCCTGCCTCGCCTGCGTCGTCGCCCTTGTCGCGCCCTTTTTTGGACGCTATGAGCCGCCTTGCAACCTCTGTCGCCATCGCGACTACCGACGGCAGCGCAGGCAAAGCCGGGGCGACCGTCTCGACGCTCTCGCCTGTTTCCGCCGAATCTCCTCCTTCGCTGCTGGTCTGCCTGCACCACAAAACCTCTGTCGCGCAAAAGATTCAACGCAACAAAACCTTCGCCGTCAACATTCTCAACGAAACCCAACAGCAGCTCGCGCAACTCTTCGCAGGCATGCCCCCTCAACAAAGTCCCCCTCAACAAAGCCCCCTTCAGCAAGGCGAGGACAAATTCG
>JABAAD010000008.1 GCA_014238935.1 Alphaproteobacteria bacterium | reverse complement strand
GTTTTCCGTCCCCAAGCTGAGCGTCCTATCTTTGCAGGAGTTTTTGGCGAAAGACAAGGGGCTACCGAGTTGGCTCGACCACGCCATCGACAATATAACCTACGGCTGAGTTTTTTCGTACTCACAAGGAGAGAGAGATGGACAAGCAGCGCTCGAAAAGATCGGGACCTTCGCAACGTCAGCAGCGTGTCGGCGAACTTTTACGCCACGTCCTCGCCGAGACGTTGATGCGTGGCGAGCTGTTGTCTGAGGAGCTTTACGACTGTCCGCTGCTCGTAGGCGAGGTGCGCATGACGGCAGACTTGCGTTGGGCGCGCGCCTATGTTTCGCTTGCCAAACAAGATCGGGCAAGCAGCGAGGAGCAACGTGCCATCCTCGAAGAGCTGCGGCGGCTTGCGCCGGCGTTGCAGAGGAGTTGCGCGGCACCTTTGCGCCTCAAGTTTACGCCCAAAATCGCTTTTGTGTGGGACGACTTGGGAGAGCGTTCAGCGAAGATCGAGGGAATCTTACAACGTTATGCGCTCAAGGCGCAGGCGGAATCTTAGGGAGAGAGGTTCAGCGTCTCGCTTGGGTTAATTTCTTGGGTTAATTTTTGGGTTAATTTAATTTTTGACGGCGCGCACCAGACTTCCGACACCCGTCTCGGTAAAGAGCTCCAACAACAAAGTGTGCGGCACCCTGCCGTCAAGGATCACAACGCTCACTCCCTTACGGCTTGCCTCCAACGCCGTGTCGATCTTCGGCAGCATGCCGCCCTGGACGATTCCTTTTGCTTTAAGCTCTTCGATGCGGTTCTCGTTGATCTCTTCGAGCAGCTGTCCCTGCTCGTCTTTCACGCCCGCGACATCGGTCATGAGCAGCAGTCTTTTTGCTCCCAGCCCAACGGCGAGCGCGCCGGCGAAGGCGTCGGCGTTGACATTGTACAGCTCGCCCTCTTCGTCGGCTGCAACGGGAGCAAGAACGGGAATGTAGTCTGCATCGACGAGCATACGCAGCAGGGTTGTATCGATCTTTGTGGGCTTGCCGACGAAGCCCAAGTCGATGCTTTCTCCGTTCTTCTGTTTTTGCGGCGGCAGCTTTTCGACGCGCATGATCGACGCGTCCTGTCCGCACAGCGCGAGCGCCTCGCCGCCCGCACCCTGCAAGAGGCGCACCACCTTTTTTCCCAAGTGCGAGAGAATCATCGCGGCGCAGTCTCTTGTTTCAGGGTCGGTGATTCGCAATCCGCAAACGCGCTTTTGTTCGAGGTTGAGCTTTTCGGCGAAGCGATCGATCTGCGGACCGCCGCCGTGCACGATCACGGGATGGATCCCCACCTGTTTCAGCAGCACGACATCGTGCGCTAGGTGTGCTGCCAAGTCTTTTTCGGCTTCCTCCAGCGCGCTGCCGCCGAGTTTGACGACGAGCAGGCAGCCCGCGTACAGTTGCATGTAGGGTAGCGCTGCGGTTAGGATGCCTGCTTTTTGCAGCCATCTGCGGTGTCGTTCGTGCGCTGTGCTCACTGCGAGTTTTGTGCCTTGTCTGTGTGTGTCGTGCGTCAGGCGATCTTCGTCAGGAGGTCTTCGGAGCGTTGCGATTGACATGGCGTGTGATCAGCCATTGTTGCCCGATGGTGAGCGTATTGTTCCAAGTCCAGTAGATGACGAGTCCTGCGGGAAAGCGTCCGAGCAAGAATGTGAAGAGCACGGGCAGGAAGGCGAAGATCTTCTTTTGTATGGGATCGACGGGTGCAGGGTTCATTTTCTGTTGCAGCCACATGCTCAATCCCATGGCGATTGGCCAGAGTCCCAAGTTCAAAGGTTGGAGCAGCTGCGGCACCTGCCACGACACGAGTCCGAACAGCGTCAGTACGCCCAGCGGATCGGGTGCGGAGAGATCGTGGATCCAGCCGAAGAAGGGAGCATGGCGCATTTCGATCGAGACGAAAAGAACTTTGTAGAGCGCGAAGAAGACGGGAATCTGCAACAGGATCGGCAAACATCCCGCGACAGGATTGACTCCGTGCTTCTTGTAGAGCGCGAGCATGTCCTGCTGCAGGGCTTTCTTGTCGTCTTTGTGTCGTTCGCGCAAGACCGTCATTTCGGGCTGCAACCTTTTCATCTTGCTGATCGAGACATAGGATTTGTAGGACAAGGGCAGGAAGAGAATCTTGATGACGACGGTGAGCGCGAGAATGGCGAGCCCGAAGTTGCCGAGCAGGCGCGAGAAGAAGGTGATAGCCGTGTAGATAGGTTTTGTGATGAAGTAGAACCATCCGAAGTCGACGGCGAGGTCGAAGCCCTCGATATCGTATTGTTGCGCGTAGCGATCGAGAAGCGGCACGCTTTTCGCGCCGATGAAAATGCGCGAACGCTGCAAGGTGCTTGTCTGCGGCGCAAGGTTGCTCGTCGGATAGAGGATGTCGGCTTGGAACACATCGATATCAACGCTGTCGCGGTGGCGTGTGGCAGCACGAAACAGCGCGGTCACGGGCTTGCGCGGATCGGGGACGAGCGCCGCCATCCAGTACTTGTCGGTGATACCCAGCCAGCCGCCCTTGCTCTCGTAGGAGAAACGTTGCTTTTTCAACGCCTTCTTGTAGGTGATCTCTTCCAGAGACGAATCGAGGTAGCCAATCAAACCCTCGTGCAGGATATAGAAGTCCAACGTCGGAGGTTTCCCTTGACGCTGAATCACACCATAGGGTTGGATAGCGATCAGGCGAGGGCTGTCGTTCAGAATGCGTTGCTCCAGCGTGAGCATGAACTGCTCGTCGATCGAAAACAGCAACTCGAAACGCACGCCCTCTTCGTTCGTCCAATGCAGCAGCAAGGGTGACTTTGGCGTGAGACGGGATTGCGAGCGGCTCCCCTTCCCTACGCTCCACAGCGTGTCGTGGTCGGGGGCGTCCACGCCTTCGCTCACGCGCCAGGCGAACTGCGCAAAATAGGGTGAGGGATCGGTTCGCAGCAGCACGACGGGAGGAGAGTCGGGCTCTTGCGTCTCGAGAAAGTTGCGCAAGACGATGCTCTCGATTTTCGCTCCTTTCAACGCGATACTGCCTGTCAAGGTGGGGGTCTCGATTTTTATCGTCGCGCCCCTATTGCCTGTATCGCTGCCACTGTCCTTTGCGGTATCAGGAGCAGGCAGCGAGGAATCGCCGCCCAAAACAACGCCGTCCTTCTTGAGGACGGATTGGTCGGGTGTCGGAAGCGTGTTCTCTTCAAGAGGCAGCAGCTCGCCTGTCGTCGCTCCGCGTTGCTTTTTGTCCGCGTCCGTTTGCGAGACGGAGAGCTGTTGCGTCTCTTGTTGCGCGCGCTTCGGAGCTTGGAAGAAGAACTCCCACCCGAAGAGAATCGCCGTGCACAAGATGATGGCAATCAGCAGGTTTTTGGGGTCGCTTTGCATAGTTCTGTTTCACTCGCTCAAAGGAATTTGCGGACCTTGCTTCAGGCACGGAGACACGGGATCGAGGCGGATGCCTCGTTCGCGGGGAGAAGAGAAGAGCAGCGGTCGGCAGCGCAAGAGTCTTCCCGTTGTTAGGACGAAACCTTTCCACCCGTGTTGTCGTACGGCTTCTTGTGCGTAGTCGCTGCAAGTGGGAAGGAAACGGCAGCAGGAGGGCGTTGTGGTGAAGAAGAGCAAGGCGGGAGCGAGCACGCTTCGGTAGCAGACGAGGAGTAGGGTCATCGTCAGAGCGGCACTCTTCGAGCCAATGTTCATGCCAATGTTCATGCCAATGTTCATGCCAACGTTTCTGCCAATGTTTTTGCCAACGTTTCTACCAATATTTTTGACCGTATCTTTGAGAAGCGTCATGATCTTTGCGCCTTGCCTCCTATCAGAGCCCGTTTCAGCCGTTGGCGCATCGCAGAGAAGTCGGCATCGAGGCATGCTTTGCGAGCGACCAAAACGATACGGCGCGAGGGTGGCATCACAGGAGATTTCAGAAGGGTCTGGTACAGCAAGGCGCGCAAGCGTCGTTTGGCGCGGTTGCGTGCGACCGCGTTGCCGATCTTGCGGCTTGCCGTAATACCTAAGGTCAGGCTCGTGGTCATGTTCTTACTCGTGGTGGTGCGACGCGAAAGCTCAGGAGCGGAATCGGGTACGCTTTGCACAATGAAAAAGGGCGTTGCAACAGCACGCGGTGCGCGCGTGGCTTGTACGAACTCTGCCCTGCGCAGCATGCGAACGGGTTTCGGTAACATAGAGGGGTCAGTGGGTCAAGCGCGAGCGTCCGCGCTGACGGCGCGCTTTCAGAATGCGACGTCCCGCCTTGCTCGCCATGCGGGCGAAAAAGCCATGACGACGCTTGCGTTTAAGCTTGCTGGGCTGCCAGGGGCGTTTCATAAAACATCTCGTTGTTGGTCTCGTTGTTGTTTTCTTTGTTGTTTTCGTTGTTGTTTTTTTGGACTGTCGCAGACAGGGGTTGTTTTCGAAGGCGTGTTCGAGAGTTATTTGCAACACCCCCTTGCCATGCTCTCCCTTTTAGCGTAGAAACACAGCGAGAGTCAAGATATGTCCCTTGTTTGTTTTGCGTTCTGCGAAGTTTCTCGTGTTAAAAACATTTCGTGATGTGCGTTTTCTCGGATTGCTGTGCGTCGGCGCAGTGTGGGGTTGTGCGTCGGACGGGGGGCAGGCTTCGCTCGGCGGCAGCTTCGAGACGAGGCGCGACCCGCACGAAATCCTTTCGAAGACGCGCAAGGCGACCTTCGATCTTTTAGGCACGCCCGACCTCAATCGCCGCGAGGGGCGCACGATGCAGTGGCAGTATCGAGGCGACGCATGCACTTTCGATGTCTTCTTCATCGCGCAGGGCAACGAGGCGATCAGCAAGAGGGCGCTGGTGCAGCATTTCGAGCTTCGTCCTTCTTCTTCGGAGGCGCGCATGAATCGAGGCGAATTGGAACGATGCTACGCTCGCCTCGTCAAAGAACGCCGCAAAAGTGCGCGTTCGCGCGGACGGGGATAGCACACAAGGAGGATGACAAAAACAATGTTGGGAAAAGATTTTTTGGGAACAGCAGCAAAACTGGGCTCAGGTGCACGAGACCTTATGGGCTCTATGGCAGGCGAGATCGAGCGGCTTGTCAAGGCGCGAATCGAAGCGCGTTTGAAGAGCTTGAACCTCGTCTCGCGCGAGGAGTTCGAAGCGCTGAAAACGCTCGCCGAACAGGCGCGTGCTAAGGTGGAGAAGCTAGAAAAGCTGCTCGAAGAACAAAAGGGGGAAAACACCTCGGCGAAGAAACCAAAGAAGAAAGAACCTAATGAATGATCCGGTGAGCGATCGTAGGGCTTTCTTGGGACTCTTTTCTGTACTAAGACAAGTCTGTGGATAAATCTCGCTCGGTGATTGACAAGGCTGTTGCGGTTGTGGCAAAGCAGGGGGGCTGTCGTACGAGGACAGCGTTTTTTTCGCGTTTCTTCTCGTTGGCGGGAAGGCTTGCGAGCGTTGAAACCTGAAGGAGCTTTTTTCCGCTATGGGAGAGTATCTTTTTACGAGCGAGTCCGTCTCCGAAGGACACCCTGACAAAATTTGCGATCGCATCTCCGATTCTGTGCTCGACCTGTATTTGGAGCAAGACAGCGCGTCTCGCGTTGCTATCGAATGTATGGCGACGACGAATCGCGTTCTTTTGGCAGGCGAGGTGCGCTCGCGTGCGGAGATCTCGGTCGAGCAAGTTTGCGCGCGTGCGCGCGATGTGGTGAAGGCGCTGGGCTACGAGCAGAAGGGTTTTCACTGGCGCAATCTTCGTATCGACAATTTTGTCCACGAGCAGTCTGCCGACATTGCGCACGGCATCGGCGAGGAGGGTGCGGGCGATCAGGGCTTGATGTTTGGCTACGCCTGCGACGAGACGGCAGAGCTCATGCCGGCGGCACTCTATTACAGCCACAACATTCTGCGCCGTCTGAGCGAGCAACGAGTTGCGGGACGCTATCCTGAGTTGGGACCTGATGCGAAATCGCAGCTTTCGCTGATCTACGACGAGGAAAGCCGCCTGCCGCTGCGTTGCCATTCGATCGTCGTCTCGACGCAGCACGGGCGCGATGTGTCCTTAGCGCGCGTTCAAGAGATCGTGCGCGAGGTGGTGGGGGAGGTTTTGCCCAAGGGGTGGCTTTGCGCCGACGAGAGCTTTCACATCAATCCGACAGGACATTTTGTCATCGGAGGTCCTGACGGAGACGCGGGGTTGACGGGACGCAAGATCATCGTCGATACCTACGGCGGCGCAGCACCGCACGGCGGCGGCGCGTTTTCGGGCAAGGATGCCTCTAAGGTTGATCGCTCGGCGGCTTACGCGGCGCGCTACTTGGCGAAGAACATCGTCGCTGCCAAGCTCGCGCGACGCTGTCTGATTCAGATCGCCTATGCGATCGGCGTTGCCGAACCCGTCTCCTTCTATGTCGATCTGCAAGAGCGCGCAACGAAGGCGAGCAACGCAGAGGTCGCCGTAGCACTGCAGACGATGATGGACCTGACGCCGCGCGGTATTCGAGAGCATTTGCAACTGACGCGTCCGATCTTCGAACCCTCCAGCAACTTCGGACATTTCGGCAGGAAACCACGCGAGGACGGCTGCTTCTCGTGGGAGAAATGCGACCTCGTCGAACAACTGAAGAACGCTCTCGCTTGACGCAGACCGCTTGCTCAAGGTACAGATCGCCGTGCGCTCTTTCGCGTGGCTTTGCGCGCAGCTTCTCTCGCAGAAGGTCGCGCAGGCTTTCCGCCTATCGAGAAACGCTGCTTTCGCAACAGCTGCCTCTGTTGGCTCTTGACCCGGCGCAGCCCTTCGGCGGAGACGGGGCTTTCTTCGAACGCTATCGAGAAGACTTGCGTCTCGAGATCGGCTTCGGGGCGGGCGAACATTTGTCCGCGCAAATAGCGCGTGCGCCTACGGCGGGCTTCATTGGCTGCGAACCTTATCGCAACGGAGTCGCCGCTCTGCTCGCGACGTTGGAACAGGGAAGGCAGCCTTCCGACAAAAACGCGCAGGGGGAGGGGGAGGCGACGCGTTCCGCCGCGTGTTCTGCTTCGAACTTGCGCCTTTTTGCCGACGACGCGTTGCTGCTGTTGCCTGCCTTGCCTGAGGGTTGCTTGAGTTTTCTCTATTTGCTCTTTCCCGACCCTTGGCCGCGGCGGCGGCATCGCAAGCGGCGGCTTTTGCGTGCGCAGGTCTTGGATGTTTTCGCGCGATTGTTGCGTGTGGGGGGCGTGTTGCGTTGGTCGAGCGACGAGCCCGCCTTTGTCTCGACAGGGCTTGCTGCTTGTTGCGTGCATCCGCGATTTGTGTGGCGCGCGGTTTGTCCCGAAGATTGGTGCATGCCGCCTGCGGGGTGGGTTGCTACGCGTTATCAGAGGAAGGCGGAGCGTGCGGGTCGTTCGATCTTTTACGCCACCTTCGAGCGTAGATGAGGGTTGCGGCGAGGTTCTGTTGGGTTTTGTTTGTCAGACTCTTGTTGCGAGGAATCCCCAGTAGAGGGCGTAGCAGAGGATGCAACTAATTCCGATAGTCAAACGCCATTGTTTGCGCCATTGTTTGCGCCATCGTTTGTGGCTTTTGATACCGAGCAGGAAGAGAGCGAAGGCGATAGGAGCGAGGAGGATGTCTGGCAAGTTTTCTCTGACATCGAGGGGCAGGAGGAGTGCGCAGAGGGGGAGGATGAGCCAGCTGTTGAAGATGGTGCTACCGAAGATACCTCCTGTTGCGAGCGCGAGGGCTTTGCGTCTGATGGCCACTAGGGTTGCGACGACTTCAGGCAGGGAGGTACCGAGCGCAAGAATAGAGAGTCCGATGAGCGTTTCTGGCACGCCGAGTTTTTGTGCGAGGGTTTGTCCTCCTGCGACGACTTCTTCGGCGCCTATGAGCATGAGGACGAGTCCTCCGAGAGCGAGCAGTATTCCGTGTTTGAGTCCGTTTTTGGGCGATTGTCCGTCGTGTTGTGTTTTTGTGTGTGTTTGTGTGGCTTCTTTGAGCGCGAGGTATGTATAGATTGCGAACGGGATGAGGAGGGTTGCTCCCCAGTAGGAGGGGATGTTGCCGAGCGGAGCGAAGGCGGTGATAGTTAGGAGTGCGCTGCCTGCGGCGATGGCGTGGAGGGTAGAGGGTTGTTTTGCTTGTTGTTTTTTGTTGAGGTGAGAGAAGAGGACGATGAGTCCTCCGATGAGCCAGACATTGGCGATGTTGCTACCGAGTATATTTCCTGCGGCGAGTCCTCCGCTACCTTTCCATGCGGCTTGGAGGGATAGGAAGAGTTCTGGTGCGGAGGTACCGAATCCGACGATGGCGACCCCGGCGAGTGCGGGCGAGAGGCGGAGTCTTTTAGCGAGGGTTAGGCTACCTTGCACGGTGGCTTCACCTCCGACGACGAGAATGAGGAGTCCGAGCAGGAGTTGGAGGGAGGGGATGAGCATGGGGTGGATTGTGGGGGAGGGGGGGGGAGGAGTCAAGGTGGAGGAGTCAAGGATGGGGTTCGTGTGGCGTGTTTGCTTTTGTTTGCTTGGATTTTTTCGGAGAGATTGAGTTTGTATGTGTTTGTTGCGCTCGCGCTTGTGTCTTTGTGCGTGATTTGTTTTTGTATGTCTTCCTCTGCTTGCTTGCGCTTTTTAGGGAGCGCGCTACGCAGAGGAAGACGCGCACTTTATTTATTGACGGATGCAAAACAAACGCGTGCGTAGCACGCGGGGAGCGCGAGGGAGCAATCCCTCGCAAAAGACCCCGCGTCAGCGGAGCGTGCGACAATGTTATGGACGCACACGGCAAGCCGTGTGCTATGACGCTATTCTACGCGCGTAGCGCGTAGCTTCTTGATTCAAAAGCGCGAGGCTTTGCCTCGCGCAAGCTGACTCACAACGCGGCACAGCGTCTTTAATTTTGCCTAAAAAGATAGAGGAGAAAAAAACGCGCGGAGCGCAAGGTGGCACTTAAAAATTATAGATCACCTGGAAAAACAAAGCTTTATAGGAAATTTTCCAAAGCGATCAATATTCCCAAGAAGATAAAGCCCGTTAGCATAATCAACCTCAAAGAAGTCATCTGCCCTTCCAAAGTCCGCATCTCCGCCTTCACCTCTTTAATGTCCGCCTTCGTCGCAACACCTCGCATAATCTCGCGCAAAACATCGCAAAGCGCACGAGATTGCCCCTCGTTCCATCCACCCTCTCGCAATCGGTCGACAACTCGCTGCGTGTCAAAACTCACCGTTCCATTCGACAATCTTCCCGTTTCCTTCAACATGACAACAATCTTCCTTTTTTCCAACCCTCCAAAACAAATCTCCTGATAACGATACCTACACCCCGTCAGAAAGTCAAGTCCGCATAAGCACACTGCGCGCGCTCTTCATAGTGCGTTGCTTACAACGCGCGTCAGTGATGTTTGCTACGCACGCGATTTTTTGCGCCCGTCAAGACAAAAAGCCCGTTTTTGCCTCCTCCCTTGTGCTACAAAAAAAGCATGCCCGCAGAGTTCATCCACCTTCGTACCCACACAAGCTACTCCATGCTGGAAGGAACGTTGCGCGCACCAGCCCTCGTCTCCTACTGCCAACAACACCACGTCCCCGCCGTCGGGATCACCGACAGCAACGGACTCTTCGGTATTCCAGAGATGAGCGCAGCCCTCGCGCAGGCAGGCATCAAACCCCTGCTCGGACTCGAAGCGCAACTTCACTTCGAGACAAACGTTGCCAAAACAACCTCTCGCCCGCGTCTTGCCCCACTCGTCTTTTTGGCGATGACAGAGAAAGGCTACGGAAACCTCATGCGACTCGCAAGCGCGCTCTACCGCGCCGATTTTGCGCAGGACGAAAACGACACAAAAAAATCGAAGGAAATTCACGCAGACGCACGGCAGGAAACAGAACAGGCGGACAAACCCTTTTGCGACTCTCCCTATCTGACCTTCGAACACTTGGAACGCTACCACGAGGGCATTCTCACCCTCAGCGGCGGTTTGGAGGGGCCGTTGGGACTCCTGCTCGGTGAAGAACGTTTCGACGAGGCGCGCTCGCTCTGCCGCCGTTTGAACGCGCTCTTTGGCGAACGCTTCTACATCGAACTCAACCGCTTTGCCGACGAGCGCAACGCGACCGCTCTCCAACGCGAAAGACGCATCGAAGAAGGATTGCTCGCTTTGTGCACGCAGGAAAACCTGCCGCCTGTCGCCAGCAACAATTGCATGTTCGAAAGCCCTTCGATGTTTGAGGCGCAAGATGTTCTGCTCGCCATTGCGCAAGGCGTTCCCGTCTCGCAGGGTGCACGCCGCCGCTCCTCGCCCCGCCAAGACCTCGCGCCGCCCGAACGCATGCGCGCCTTGTTTCGAGATCTGCCTGAGGCTTGCGAAAACACCCTCCATATCGCCGAGCGTTGTAGCGTCATTTTCGAGGCGCGCGCGACGATCTTGCCTCGCTTTGCAGAGGGAGAGGAGGACGAAGCCGCCCTCCTTCGAAGGCAGGCTCACAAGGGGCTCGAACGTTTGTTTTGCGAACGCTTGGCATTGCCGCCGCACGACAGCCACCGCGTCGTCTATGAGGAGCGTCTCAAGGCAGAACTGGAGGTGATCGTCGAGAAGGGCTTGCAGGGTTATTTCCTGATCGTCGCCGATTTCATCCGCTGGGCGAAGGAAGAAGGAATTCCCGTCGGACCGGGAAGGGGGTCGGGGGCGGGATCGTTGGTCGCATGGGCGCTCGCCATCACGGCGCTCGACCCCGTGCGCTGGGGGCTGCTGTTCGAACGTTTTCTCAATCCCGAACGCTTGTCCATGCCAGACTTCGATATCGACTTCTGTCAGGAACGACGCGAACAAGTCATCGCATATGTGCGACAACGCTACGGAGAGGAGAAGGTCGGACAAATCATCACATTGGGAACGCTACAAGCGCGCGCGGCAGTGCGCGATGTCGGACGCGCGCTCGGCATTCCCTATCCCCGCGTCGATCGACTCTGCAAGACAATTCCTGCGTTGCAATCCCTAGAAGATTCGCTCGCCGAGAAGGGTAGCGCGCTCGCACGCGAAGCCGAAGATCCCTCGATCGCCAAGCTGCTCGATTTGGCGCAGAAGCTCGAAGGGCTCTATCGACACGCATCCACGCACGCCGCCGGCATCGTCATCGGCGATCGCGCGTTGGCAGACCTCGTCCCCCTCTATCGAGACAAGGAGACTGGATTCAGCTCGACGCAGTTCACCATGAAGTATGTCGAACAGGCGGGGTTGATCAAGTTCGATTTTCTAGGGTTGAAGACGCTCAGCGTGATGGCGCACTGCGAGAACCTGTTGAAAGAGCGCGGAACGGAGTTGGACATGGAAGGGTTGCCGTTGGATTCGTCTGCCGTCTTCGATCTTTTTTCGCGCGCTGATACTTTTGGCATCTTCCAGTTTGAATCGGCGGGCATTCGAGAGGTGTTGCGGCGCATGCGTCCTGATCGCTTCGAGGACATCATCGCGGCGGTTGCGCTCTACCGCCCGGGACCGATGGAGCATATTCCCAGTTATGTCGCGCGCAAGCATGGCAAAGAGTCGATCGGCTACTTGCACGAGAAGCTGGAGCCGATTCTGCGTGAGACCTACGGCATTCCTGTTTATCAGGAGCAGGTTATCTGCATGGCGCAGGTGCTTGCGGGCTTCTCGTTGGGGGCATCCGATCGTCTCAGACGCGCGATGGGCAAGAAAGATCCTGTCGAGATGCGCGGGCAGCGCAAGAGATTTTTGGAGGGCTGCGCGAGGGGCGCTATAGAGCAGCGCGTCGCAAGCAAGATATTCGAGCAGATCTACGCTTTTGCGGGCTACGGCTTTAACAAGTCGCACGCTGCTGCTTATGCGATGATCGCCTATCAAACGGCGTGGTTGCGTATCCACCATCCTGCTGCGTTTTTCGCCTCGATGATGGTCTTCGATGCGGAGAACACCGATCGTCTCGCGCAGTATGTGCCTTGCTTGCAGGGGTTGGAAATCGCTCTTCTGCCGCCGAATGTGAATCGTTCGCGCGCAGAGTTCGCCCTGGAAAAATATGAGGAAAAACACGAGGAAAAACACGAAGAAAAGCACGAGGAGCAGTTTGAGGGCAAGGATGCCATTCGCTACGGACTCGGCGCGCTCAAGCATGTCGGCAGCAAGGCGATGGAGGAGGTGGTGTGTGAACGCGAGCGTGGCGGAGCGTTCAGCGACCTCTTCGACTTTGCGGAGCGCATGGCAGGACGAGCTCTCTCGCGTCGATCGCTCGAATCGTTGATTCGCAGTGGTGCGTTCGATTCACTCAACGCGAATCGCGCGCAGACTTTCGAGGCGATCGACCTCTTGCTGTATGTGATGCAAAGTCGTGAGGAGGAGGGACAGGAGTCTCTTTTCGGAAACTCTTCGCAACCAGAGAAAGCGCAGGATAGTTTTGCGCCGCGCCAGCTTCCGCAAGCGGCTGCGTGGGATGCAACGCGGCGCATGCGCGAGGAGCGTGAGGCGGTTGGCTTTTATTTGAGCGGGCATCCTCTGGCGGAACACAAGGCGTTGTGCGAGGCTGCGGGCTTTCTGACTTCGAGCGACCTTGAGGGTGTGGCAGACGGAGAGCGCATTCGCATCGTCGGCAGACTGGAGGAGGTGCGCGAGAAGAGGCTGAAGGATAGTTCTAAACGTTTGGTTGTGCTTTCTTTGTCGGATACGAGCGGATCGTTTGAGACGACCTTGTTTTCGACGCAGGCGGAAAAGCATGCGATTTTGCGCGAGGAGGGGGCTTTGCTGGCTTTGGAGTTGAATTGTGTCCGCATGCCTAATCGAGATCGTTTGCAGTTTCGCGTTGTGAAACTGAAGCCTTTCGCTGCGGTGTTGCGGCAGCGGTTGGGGAATCAGCCCTCTGTGTCGTCTTCTGCGCCTGTGTCTATGTCTTCGCCTCCGCCTTCGCCTTCGCCTTCGCCTCCGCCTATGTCTATGTCTTCGCCTGTGTCTTCTCCTCCGCCTGTTTCTTCGTCGATGGCAGAGCCTATTGCATCGTCGTCGGAGGGTGTTGGGGGGTTGGGTGTGGGGGGTGGTGGTATGGAGCGGTTGTTGTTGCATGTTAGTCGTGAGGGTTGGGATCCTGCGTTATTGGCGAGTTTTCTTGCTGAGCGTGCTGAGCGTGGCGAGGGAGAGATTGAGTTGTGCATTCGGGAGGAGTCGCGGATTTTGCGGGTTTTGTTGGGGCAGCACTATCGTTTGGATGTGGCATTGGAGCGGGGATTGGGGGAGTTGCGCGGTGTTGAGGGTGTGGAGAGACGGCGTGCGGCGTAAGGCTCTGCGCTTGTGCTTTGGGTGTATCTGTTGTGTGCTTATACTTTTGGGTGTATCTTCCTCTGCTTGCTTGCGCTTCCTTGCGGGCGCGCTTCGCAGAGGCAGATACGCGTTTTTTGTATTGACGGGTGCAAAACATCGCGTGCGTAGCACGCGGGGGGTGTGGGGGGACGAAGTTCCCCCACGAAGACCCCGCGTCAGCGGGCGCACTTTGTGCGCGTTCTGCGAGCGAGCGAAACCCGAAGGGTTACGCTCGCTCGC
>JABAAD010000090.1 GCA_014238935.1 Alphaproteobacteria bacterium | reverse complement strand
CGCGGCGCACGAAACCCACCGCCCATCGTTTCGAGCGCGTCTCCGCCGCCTCTCTCAAGGCTTGCGCAAGCCCTCGCTCGACAGCGCCGAAGGCGATGACGCGCGCTCGCGCAATTCCCCCCTCAGCCGAGAAGGTGCAAGCCACGTGCTGCCCCGTCTTGCCAATGAGGCGATAGTCCTCGACAAAAATTTCTCGAAAGGCAAACAGAGGCTCAACGTGTCCCTCTCCGAAAGGGGCGAGCTGCGCCAAGCGCAACGCCAACCCTTCCTCGACCGCCGAAGGCAACAACTCCATATCGACTACCCTGTCGACAACTTTGGCGACAACTTTGCCGCTCGCATCGCTCGCCTCCTCTGTGGCAAGGACAAGTGAATCTTGTCGCGCCTCCTCTTGAAGAAATTCTTGAAGAAATTCTTGAAAGGCGTTGCTGTTTAACTCCAGCAAGGAAAACCCGCAGGCGCGCGCGTGCCCTCCCGCCGAGAGCAACAAGCCTTTCTCCTGCGCACGCGCAACGATGCGCGCAAGCGAGCAATTCTCCCATCCGTACGGCGGCAGTCTCGCCGAGCCGCGCAACAAGGTTGCCTCTTCTGCAACGGGAGCGGCAACGGGAGAAGGGGCAGCAAGGAAAATCGGTCGCGCGAGACGCTCTGCAACCCTCGAGGCAGAAGGTCCCAGCACACCGATCGACCACGCGCTGTCGTACATGAAACAAGCGTACGACGCGCCTTGCTCTTTCTCCGTCAAGCGTTTTTGCGCCTGCCTGCAACACGTCTCCTGTTGAGCGCGTCGTTGGCTGTTGAGTTTTTCGAGTGCAAGGACGATTCTTTGCGCGCGTTTGTCATCCTCATGATCGACGCACAGAAGCAGCTCGACGGCGAGTTCGGAGTCTCCCATTCGCCCCGCCGCATTCAGACGCGGTCCGAAGAAGAAGGCGAGATCTCTTGTGGAGAAGGGCGGCTCCTTGCCCGTCGCGTGAGCCAGCGCGGCAAGCCCTGCGTGTCGTTGCGCGTCCAAATGCGCCAAGCCCGCGCGGACGAAAGCGCGGTTGAGCGGCGAGAGGGGAACGACATCGCACACAGTCGCCAACGCGAGCACATCGAACCACGCTTTGAGGGGGAAGGACAAAGGAGCGTCTTCGTCTCGCCCCCCTTCGACGCTGCGTCGCATCGAAGCGAGCAGCAGCAAGACGACCCCGCAAGCCGAGAGACTGCGGAGATCGACACGATTGTCGGAACGTTGCGGATTGACCATCGCAAGCACCGCCTCGGTCTGCTCTGCCTCTTCACGGCTGCCCGTTAGCGCGTGGTGATCGACCACGATGATCTCCCAGCCCTGCTGCTGTTTTTTGCGCAAAATTTTCTGCGCGTTGCTACCGCAATCGAGGGTTACGACCAGCCCCTCCGCGCCTTGGCTGCGTAATCTTTGGAAGGCGTTGTCGTTGGGTCCGTAGCCCTCCTTGAATCGATCGGGAACGGTATAGACGCACTCTCCGCCCCAAGCGCGCCATGCCTGTATCAACAGCGCCGCCGAGCAAGCTCCGTCGACATCGTAGTCGGTGATGATGCCGATCTTCTCGCCCGTGCGCAACGCCACGAGAAGACGTTCGCTCGCCTTGTCCATATCCGCGAGCAAGGAGGGATCGGGAAAGAGTTCAGCAACCTTAGGATTTAAAGTCTCTTGTAGCTGCTGCTTTTCGACACCGCGCAAGCAGAGCAAACGCGCCAGCAACGGATCGAGGTCTCCCGCAACCCGTAAGGCTTCGCAGTGGCGTTCGCAGTTGTCGCGGGGTTTTCGCAAACGCCAGCGCGCCGCCGCAACCCTCGCCACCCTTCTATTCGGCGGCAAGCAGAGGCAAGCGAGCGCGCACGGTCTCGATGCGCTTGCTTGCCTCGTGCATCAGCAACGAGTGGACGGCGATTCCGTCTTCTTCGAAGCGTACGCCGTCGAGCAAAGTTCCGTCGGTAACACCGCTGGCAGCAAACATGACATCACCCTTGACGAGATCGTCGATGTTGTAGAGGGTGTCGAAATCGATGATTCCCATTTTTTCTGCGCGTGCGCGTTCTTTCTCGTTCCTGCACAGCAGTCTTCCTTGGAAGGATCCTCCCAGCACCTTGAGTGCGGCTGCGGCGAGCACGCCTTCAGGTGCACCACCCGTTCCGAAGTAGGCGTGGACGCCGCTCTTGCGATCGGAGGTCTTTAGGCAGGCGAAGATGTCTCCGTCCGACAGAAGCTGTACGCGTGCACCGCAACGCCGTACGCGTGCGATCAGATCGGCGTGACGATCGCGTTCGAGGATGCAGACTTGCAAGTCGGAAATCTGTCCGCCAAGCTTGGTGGCAATCGCGTGCAGATTCTCTTCGGGCGTTCGTGTCAGCGAGACAACCCCGTCTCCGATATGCGCGCCGACGGCGATCTTTTCCATGTAAAGGTCGGGGGCGTTGAGCAACCCCCCTTTGGGCGCAAGCGCCATGACGCTCAGCGCGTTCGCCGACGAGGTGGCGCAAAGGTTCGTGCCTTCGAGGGGATCGAGGGCAATGTCGACGGCAACCCCCGTGCCTTTGCCGACCGCCTCGCCGATGTAGAGCATCGGTGCTTCGTCGCGCTCCCCTTCGCCGATGACAACGGTGCCGACGATCTCAAGCGCCATCAGAGCAGCGCGCATAGCATCGACCGCCGCCTTGTCGGCGGCATCGCGCTCTCCCAGTCCGCACCATCGTGCAGCGGCGATCGCGGCATGCTCGCACACGCGTCGTGCCTGATGCAACAGACGCTCGTCGAGCGCGCTGGGCGCGACGGGTTGCGAGATCATCGTCACGCTCCCTCCCTATCCTCCTGCCTATCGTCAAGAATACGCAAAGCGACGGTTCGTTCCTGCAACAAAGAGGTTTTCTCGATCAAACGCAAAGCTTGCTCGACAGCCCTCGTCGAGGCGCGGTGCGTCCATAACAACAGCGAAACGGGTCGAGGGGTACGCTCTTGGGTCGCTCCAATGTCGTCTTGCAAAGCGTCGTCTTGCAAAG
>JABAAD010000089.1 GCA_014238935.1 Alphaproteobacteria bacterium | reverse complement strand
CTCTCGCGTGTGACACGGCGGCAGGCTTGCGCGCATCCCAATTTCCGTATGGGAGCAAAAATCTCCGTCGACTCGGCGACGATGATGAACAAAGCGCTCGAGGTCATCGAGGCGGCAAGGCTGTTCGATCTTGAGGAAAGCGCGATCGACATCGTTGTCCATCCGCAGCAGATCGTGCACGGAATGGTCGTCTATGGCGACGGATCTGTGTTCGCCCTTGCCGGCAAGTGCGACATGCGACTTCCTCTTTGGCACGCGCTGCACTGGCCACGACGCATCGCAGCAACGCGAGACGCAAAGACAAGGCTCGACTGGCGAGATGTTGCGAACCTCGCCTTTCGCCCGCTCGACCGCGAACGTTTTCCTGCACCCGATTTGGCGCGCGAAAGCCTGACAAGCCCCAGCGCGCCCGTCGTGTTGAACGCTGCGAACGAGGTTGTCGTCGATGCGTTTCTGAAAGAGCGTATCGCCTTTCGCGACATCGTACCGCTCGTCTGTGCGGTGATGCAGGATCACGATGCCTCAAAGTTGGATCGTCCCGATTCGCTAGAGCGTGTCTTGACAATCGATGCCTACGGGCGCAGGCTTGCAGACGAACACCTTGCGCGTAGGGCGGCTTCAAAGTCGCTCGCAAGCCCTCCCCTTGCTCAAGCCGCCTCGTTGCAGCAAGCTTGACGACATCTTCCTCGCCGCACCTTCCCCGCTAGTTTCCATGCTTCCCGTTGTACAAAATATTCTCTACTTCCTGCTCGTGGTTGTGGTCGTCGTCGTCGTGCATGAGATGGGACACTACGCCGTCGCGCGATGGTGCGGGGTCGCCGTGAGGGTGTTCTCCGTAGGATTCGGTCCCGTGCTTTTCGGATGGAGGAGCAAGAGCGGGACTCGCTTTTGCCTCTCTGCCGTGCCCTTGGGAGGCTATGTGCGCATGGAGGGCTGGAGCCAACAAGAGGTGGAAGACCTGCCCGAAGACCAACAAGAGACAGCCTTTTTGAACAAGGCGCTGTGGCAACGCGCGCTCGTCGTTGCTGCTGGACCTTTTGCAAATTTTGTTTTGGCTATCTTTTTGCTGACTTTTCTCTATGCCACTCAAGGAGCGCCCGTGCGCGACAAGAGGCAAGGGGTCGAGGTGGGAGAGGTCGTTGCCAATTCGCCCGCCGAGCGAACAGGACTACGCGCGGGAGATCGCATCCTTGCGATCGACGGGGAGACATTGCGCGATTTCGGCGATTTGGTGCGCGCGGTCGAGGGTAGCGGCGGACGCATGCTCGTTTTGGAAATTGCGCGCAACGCAGAGACGCAACGTTTGCAAGTGCGTCCTCAAACTTCCGAGGGGGGGAGGTATCGCATCGGGGTCGGGCTTGCACCCTTGACGATCGAGCGTCTGTCGTACGCGCGCGCCTTGTTGCGCGCGAGCGAGGAGTGCGGACGATTGATCCGCGAGATCGTACTTGCGGTCAAGGAGTTGATCGCAGGCACGCGTAGCACGGAAGAGTTGAGCGGACCTGTGGGTTTGGCGAAAATCTCAGGCGATGCGGCACGCGCGGGAACGGCGAGCTTCTTCTTCTTCACGGCAATCTTGTCGGTGAACTTGGGGCTGCTGAACCTCTTCCCGCTACCCGTGCTGGACGGCGGACACTTGTTGCTCTACGCCGTGGAGTTTTTGCGCCGCAAGCCCCTCGCTGAGAAGGTGCAACAGTCGCTCTCGGTGTGCGGCTTCGTCATGCTGCTCGCCTTGATGCTGTGGGTCACGGGTCAGGATATCCTTCGTTTCGTCCTTCCGTGAGTAGCGCGTTGCGAGAAGCTCTGCAAGCCGTTGTACGATCTTTGGCGATGGCACTGCTGTTGCTCGCCTGCGTGAGCCGAGGCGCTGCGGGACAGTCTTCGCTTCCGTCTGCGGAGAGATACTTGGGAGGCGCGGCGAGGATCGGCGACATCGTCATCCAGGGCGCGCAACGCAGCGATCCTGCCAGCATCGTCTTGCACATCCCGTTGAGGATCGGCGATCGCTTCGACGAAGAAAAGATGGATCAGGCGTTGAAAAATCTGCATGCGACAGGACGTTTCGACGATGTCGCGTTGCTGCGTCGCGGCAAGGATCTCGTCGTGATTCTGAAAGAAGCGCCGATCGTCAATCGTATCGCCTTCGAGGGCAACAAGGCTGTGAAAGACGCGATCTTGGAGAGCGAAACGAGCCTGCTTCCTCTGCAACCCCTAACGAAAGCGCGCGTGAATCGAGATGTGGAGAGGCTTTTACAACTGTACCGCCGCTACGGACGCTTTGCGGCGAGCATCCGCCCGCGCATCATCCGTCTGGAAGAGAATCGCGTCAACTTGGTCTACGAGATTAGCGAAGGGAAACGCACGAAGATTCGCCGTATCGCCTTCTTGGGTAACGCGTCCTTTTCTCGCCGCAAGCTTTTGGAGCGTCTGTATTCGCGTCAAGCGCGCTTCTACCGCATCTTGGGTCGTACCACCTACTACGAGGCGGAGCGTTTTGCCGCCGACCGACAGGTTTTGGAAAATTTTTACCGCGAGCAAGGTTTTGCACGCATGCGCGTGCTCGGTGCCAGCGCCGAGCTTTCGAGGGATCGCAAAGGATTCGTCTTGACGATGTCGATCGAAGAAGGAAAACGCTACCACCTGCGCAATATAACCCTCGAGACCGTCATCGACGAGATCGATACGAAGGCGATGTTGCAGCTGTTGAAACGACAGAAAATTCGCAAAGGCAACCTCTTGCGAGCCTCGCGCCTCGAACAGGCGCGCACGCGCTTGCTCGAGCGGCTTGGCGAACAGGGATTGCTTTTCGTCAAGGTCGAGGTCGCGCCGCGCCTCGACGCCGAGGAGAGCAAAGCAGACTTGACCTTCAAGATCGTGCGCGCCGCGCCGCGCCAAATCGCCAAAGTGGATATCGTCGGCAACAACCACACGCTGGAGCGCATCATCCGCCGCGAGATCTCGCTGAACCCTGGAGATGCGCTACAAACGCTGAAGATTCGACAATCCGTGCGACGTTTGCAAAGGCTCGGCTACTTCGAGGCGGTCGAACCCGAAATCGTCGAGACCTCCGATCCGCAGCGCGTCATCGTGC
>JABAAD010000088.1 GCA_014238935.1 Alphaproteobacteria bacterium | reverse complement strand
CGCCAGTTCTTCGGACAAACCGTAGATGTATCGTACATGCTCTTCGAAGGGAGTTGGAATGAGTCCGCTTTTTCCGAACAACTCGTTGAGCGAGATATACTTTCGCTGCGGATAGCCCGCAGCGGAAAGGATGTTGATCGAATCGGCAAAGTATCGCGTCGGCACCGATAGGCTGTAGCTATCCTTGAGTGCGATCTTGTCGGCACGAATGTTGTAGCGCGCAAGGGCTGCGATCATGGCGTTGATCTCGCGCTCGTCGAGATTGGCGTACAGTTCTTCCGAACAGGCGGCCAGCGTGCAGACCACGGCCAGCGCAACGAAGAGACGCCCCCCGCGCGCCGTTGGTCTTCGCGGCGAGACGCAGCGCGAGTTCACGCGCCAGCGTTCAATAGCTGGGACGATGTTGCGCATCGTTGACGGAGCGAAGGTTCTGCGCAAACTGCTTCGCCGTCTCGTTGCCGTTCTTTGCAGCGCGCTCGCTGAGTTTTTCGGCGCGAGACGCATGTCCTACGAGTTTCAAGGCAAGAGCTGCGAACAGCTGTCCTTCGAGCGAATCGGGATTTTTGTCCAAAACCTCCTTCTCGATCATTTGGACGGCGTCGGCAAACTTGCCGTCGCTGATGAGTGCCAACCCCTTTCCCAGAGCTCCCACCTCACGGTGCTCGGCGTGCTGCTCGATATAGTCGAAGATGTCGTGCGCGTGCACTGTCAAGCCGTAGAAGACGGCTGTAAAGGCGATCTCGGCGAGCAAGCGCAGCTCTTCAGAGCCCTTAGGTGACTGAGACATGAAAGTTTCTCCTCGGCGGAAGTCAAGTTAGAAAAGGAGGAAGAGGGAAAAGGAGGAAGAGAGAAAAGGAGGAAGAGGTAGACGTCTCACGCAGACAGGATCTGCGACGAGGCGGCGTGTTGCTGGTTTTCGATCGATTGAATGATTTGCAACATTTGATCGACAAATTTTTGCGCCTCCTTGTACATTTCGTCGTCTTGCTCGCGCAAGGCGTGGGCGCGCGTAGAGGTCGACTTGCTGAGTTCCGCGTTGGCGCTTTCGGTTTTTCCTGCGTAATCGAGTCCCGACTTCAACGCGCTGCCCGAGCTGCCGAGCATTTCGCTTCCTGCGTGAAAGGGCTGCATCATTTGGTTGAACTCCATGGCATCCCCTGCTTTTGCGCCGTACGCTGCGCCTGCCATCGTCATGCCTGCGCCTGCGAGCTGCATGCTGGAGCCGATCACGGCACCTCCCAGTTCCATGGCTGCGGCGGTTTTCATTTGCTGAGCCGCCTGCCTGTCGGCTTCGCCCGCCAAGTCCAAGTCGACCATGCGCGCTTTCGATTGGGATCGCATCATGGCGGTCATCGACTGGAAGATGGTCGCCATGATCTCGGACATGTCGAAGTTGAGCGAGCTCGGCAACTGTCCCAGCATGTTCTTGTAGAGCGACGCGTCCTTCAAGGTGACGGGCTTTTGTTGCGGCAAGACGCCGAGCTCGAATTTTTCGGCTGCGTCCGCCTCTGTCATGCCAGGAGCTGCCTTTTGGGCTGCCTTTTGAGCGGCTGTTTTTACATCCTCCTTGCCTCCCAATCTGAGCACTTGCGCTTGATCGGTCTCGCTCAACACGGATGGCTTCGTAGACGCCTTGTAGAGTCGCTGTGCGTAGGCGTTGTTGACAGCAGAAAGATCGGTCATCGTATGGTCCCTCCTAAGGGGTTGTTGTTGTCCTTTATGCGCTCGCCCATTGCGAGAGCATTTGCGCGTTCGCCCTGTGCGTGTCCTTCAGCATGCTGTCCATGCGCCCGTATATTGAGGACATGCCCTCTACGAGCTGTCTGAGAGTGTCCTGCTCTTGTTCCAACATGACTTGCATGCGTTTGATGAAGGCTTTGTTCTCGTGTATGGAGGCTTGCATGATTTGGCTCTGATACTTGAAGGTTGCGCTGGCAACGCCTGCGCCTGCTTCTCCCGCTTGAGCGGCTGCGCCGACGAATTGCGTAATTTTTGCGGCGATGGTCGCCACCTTCATGATTTTCCGTATGGCTTCGCTCGCCACCTCCTCAGCTCCCGCTCCGCCGCTCATGACGGCGAGCGCGATGTCGACCGCCATGATGGCGACGGCGATGATGATCTGGGCTGCGATTTTGCTTGCGATCTTGGCGGCACTCTTGTCTACGCCCATGCTCTCCAGCATTTCGGCGATGGGTTTGGCGAGTGCGTTTGCGAGCTTGTCCATCACGCCCGTCTGGGTGAGCACGGTGACCGCGATGGTGATGGCGGCGGCGGCGAGCAAAGCTGCGCCGACCAACATCGATCCCGCTCCGAAACTGACGACCGCCAAGATGACCGATGCCACCACCGTGACGGCAGCAGCAATCCATGCGAAGACCTGCGCGACGATGCTTCCGACATTGCTCTGCTTCGTCTTTTCCTGAATCTGCGACAGCTTCTTGATGTTCTGTGTCGCCAATTCTAGCAGACGCTGGCGGGTCGCCTTCGTTGCGATCGTCTGCGTCTTCGACTGTTGTTCCAAGTTTGCGATCATCAGTTTTTGGATCATCGCCATGAGCTCGTCCTTAGAAAACCTCATCGTCGTTTTAGGAAGCGCGGGTTTCTTCTGCTCGGCGATGGCATTCAGCATCGAGGTCGGCACCCGCCCTTTCTCGACCTTGTGTTCTGCGTCGTGCGCTTTCTTGACGGCATCCAGCACCTCGCCGCTCAGCGGGATGTTGAACAGGGAAAATTTTCCTGCCCCTCCGCTTGTCGTGCCGATGTCGCTCACGAGGGCTGCTCCTTCTCTTTTTCTGCTTGTGTCTTGCCGCTCACCTCTTTGAGCATCGCCTTGATGCGCGCGTGCAGAGGGCTTGTCGCCTTGCTACGCTCGATGTCTTCCAGCGCGGCACCCAAGACTTTGCGTGCCGCTTCCTTGTCGCCGCAACGGATACAACACTCGGCAAAGCGATAGGCGTTGGCTGCCGACGGCAAGAGCCGCCACGCCGTGTGCAACAACGGCAAGGCACGCTCCGTCTGTTTTTGCGCGACGAAGACGCTCGCCAAAGCCGTCCAATAGTCCGCCTCGCGGTGTTCGTGCATGCAGAGGAACAGAAAGGCACGGTACGCCGTGACATAATCCTTCTCCCTGTAAGCGTTCGAGCCGATCGCATAGCAAAGCGCCAAGAAGTTTTGATCAACCCCGCACGCCTCGCTCAGCG
>JABAAD010000087.1 GCA_014238935.1 Alphaproteobacteria bacterium | reverse complement strand
GTCACAAAAGCAGCGGGAGCGACAACATCTTGTCGTCAATCAACATCCGTCAGCTGCGAAAGCTCCTTCCCCAACAGCGCGCGCAACTCCTCGTCGGCAACACGCTTGTGCTTGCCACACGCAAGCCCCCCCAACGCAAAAGGACCAAAGTGGGTGCGAATCAAGCGCGAGACCCCGTAGCCGAGCGCGCTCATGATTTTTCTGAGCTCGCGGTTCTTGCCCTCCGTCAAGGTCGCCTCCACCCAAAAGCTCGATTTTTTTTGGGTGGTGTTTTCGCCAATATGTCGAGGCTTCTTGAGGGTGACGCAAACAGGACGATAGCGCACGCCTTCGATCTCGATACCCCGTTTGAGATTTTCAAGGTGCGCGAGTGCTTTTTTGTCTTGGTTTCCGTACAAGCGCAGGCGATACCGTCGCTGCCACGCGTTCTGCGGCAGCTCCAATTGTCGCGCGAGCTCGCCCGAAGTTGTCAGCAGCAGCAATCCCTCGGAGAGAAAGTCGAGCCTTCCTACGGGTTTCAAGCGCGCAAGCGAGGGTGGCAGCAGGTCGGGCAGGCAAGCGCGGCGGCTTCGAGCATCGCGCCGCGCCGTCAGCACCTCGCGCGGCTTGTGGAACAGGTAGAGCCGTGGCGGCAGGCAACGCGGCAGGGGGTGTCCGTCCAGCGTGATCGCTTCCTCCTCCGCATCGCCCTCCTTCACATTGTAGGCGGGGGACGCGAGCGTCTTGCCTCCGACGGCGATGCGCCCGCTTAAAATCATCGCCTCCGCCTCGCGTCTCGAGGCGACACCGCTTTTGGCGATCCGCTTAGCGATCCGCATCCGTGTTCTTGTTTTCGTCGTTGTGCGCGCGCGAACACGCAAGCGAGCGAAAGGTCACATGTCCCATCTTTCGACCTTTGCGCGTCTCGCGCTTGGCGTAGAGGTGCAAGACAGCGTCGGGGTCGCCAAGAAAGCGGTGGTAATCGCGCCACGAATCTCCCAACAGGTTCACCATACGCGCGGGCAAAAAGGGTTCTGTGCGCGCCAAAGGCCAGTCCAAAACAGCACGCAGCAGCTGCTCGAACTGGCTTGCGGGAGCTGCGTCCAATGTCCAGTGTCCTGAGTTGTGCGGTCGCGGCGCCATTTCGTTTGCCAAAACCTCGCCTTCGCGCGTTAAGAAAAACTCGACCGTAAGCAACCCCACGACCCCCAACCTCTCTGCCAAGGTGCGCGTCCAGTCTTGCGCGCGCGCTAGGCTGGAGGCATCCAATGTTGCGGGAACGCGGCTCTCGCGCAAAATGCCTTCCGCATGACGATTCTCGGTTGCGGGAAAAAGGACGCAGTCGCCTCCAACCTTGCGGGCTGCGATTAACGAAAACTCCGAGACCAAGTCCGCTTTCTGCTCGACGATGGCGCGCGTCTCGTCTTTTCCTGCTGCGATCTTTTGCCAAGCTTCTGCGAGTTGTTCTTGTTCGACGATCTCGATCTGTCCTTTGCCGTCGTAGCCGCCGCGCGCGCGTTTCAACACAACGGGCAGCGCGAGCGTCTCTACGGCGCGTGTCAACTCCTCAAGGGTGGAGAGGGCTTGCCACGCCACGCTTGGCACGCTGCATTCGGCGAAAAAGGATTTTTCCAAGATGCGGTCTTGCGCGCGCGCGAAGACGGCAGCCGAAGGGCAGAGTCTCGCGTTCGCCTCGACGGTCGCAAGCGCGGAGAAGGGAACATTTTCGAATTCGCAAACGACGACATCGCAACGTTTGGCGAATCGTTTGAGCATGGTCTCGTCGTCGTATTCGGCGCGAAAGACGACCTGCGCCGTCTCGAAGGCGGGGGCGAGGGGCTCAGGGGCGAAGACGGCGGTCTTCAGTCCCAGTCGCGTTGCGGCTTGCGCGGTCATGCGCGCGAGCTGTCCGCCCCCGACGATGCCGACCAGTGTCGTCATGACTGCCGTCGACTAGTGTTCGGAAGATTTTTAAGCGTGCGCAGGGATGTGGCTTTCTTCTGTGCCTTTTGACGATGCGTCATCGATCTTGCCGTTGATTGGGTCGTCAAAGGGTTTCAAAGGTACGCTTCGTGTTTGCTCTTCTCGGAATTTTATCAGGCGTTGTTTGAGTTTTGCGTCAAAGCCCGCCAAGACGGCGACGGCGAACAGGGCTGCGTTGGCAGCGCCTCCGATGGAGAGGGTTGCGACCGGCACGCCGCGCGGCATTTGCACGATCGAGAGCAACGCATCCAGCCCGTCCAAGGCGGCGCTTTTGATCGGCACGCCGAAGACGGGCAGCAACGTTTCGGCAGCCAGCATGCCCGGCAGGTGCGCTGCTCCTCCTGCGCCGGCGATGATCGTTCGGATACCGCGTCCTTCGGCGCTGCGTGCGTAATCGCGCAGACGCTCAGGCGTGCGATGCGCGGACAAGATGCGTTCTTCGCAAGGCACAGAAAATTGTGCCAGCATATCGACAGCCTCTTTCATCGTGGGATAGTCTGAACGACTTCCCATGACGACGGCAACTTGGGGTTTTTTGTTTTCCATAATCTAGAGATGCTTTATGCACGATATTCATTGTACACTTTTTTCTGTTTAAAAACTAGCGACGGACATTAACATTAGCAAGCCTGCGTCTTCTGTCGCCCTCTTACAGCAAGGCGTGCGCCCTTGCGAGCATCTCCTCCAAGCGCGATGCCGTCCTTCGAAACTCCCGCGCGTGACTTTCTCCGCCGTAGAGCAAGCGCGGCGAGGAGGCAGGGCTGTGGCACAGCACGATCGCACGCCGCTCGTAGAACAGATCGATCAAACGCATGAAACGTTTCGCGCCGTTGCGTTGCGTCTCGTCCAAGACGGGAAAGTCCGCCAAGAACAGCACATCGCAGCGGGCAAGCAAGGCGTTGTAGTCTCGAACGCCGCGCGGCGTTTGGCACAGATCGGCAAAGTCGCACCATACGACATCCCTCGTCAATCCCTTCGCGCGCAGTTTCTCGGAAGGCGCGCCTGTTCGTCGCAGCAGAATCGGGCGGCCCTCGTACGGCAAGGGGTGGTTCTCGCTTTGTCTTTCTGTGAACTGCGCGAAGATGTCAGCCATGCGCTTTCCTCCACTTCGGTCTTTAAACCACAGGTCTCTGCCTTGGCGAGCCAGCGCGAGCGAGCGGTAGTCGGCTTTGCTACGCACATGCGTGGAGACGACGGCTTGCCGCAACAGCGCGAGGAAGGGGAGGAAGTTGTCGCGCTTGAAGCCGTCCTTGTACAGGTCTTCGGGGGCGAAGTTCGAGGTCGCTACCAGCACGACACCGTGTTGTGCGAGCTT
>JABAAD010000086.1 GCA_014238935.1 Alphaproteobacteria bacterium | reverse complement strand
CCACAGCAAATCGGCGAGAACGAGCCTCCCCTCCGCATCGGTGTTCAATACCTCGACCGTCTTGCCCGAAAGCGTCCGCACAATATCGCCCGGACGCTGCGCGTTACCACCCGGCATGTTCTCCACCAACCCGACAATGCCGACGCATGCTCGGCGAGGCTGCTGCAAGGCAATCGTTGCCATCGCGCCCGCTACCGCCGCCGCACCTCCCATATCCATTTTCATGTCCTCCATCGATCCCGCGGGTTTTATCGACAAGCCCCCCGAATCGAAGGTCACTCCCTTGCCCACCAACACTAGCGGCGTGCGCGAATCCTTCCGCGGCGGGTTGTAGCTCATCACCACGACGCGCGCCGCATGCTCGGAGGCGCGCGCAACCGCCAGCAAGGCGCGGAAACCCATTTTCTCCAAACGCTTCTCGTCCAAAACCTCGACACGCAATCCCTTGCCGACCGCCTTTCCAATTTCTTTGGGCAGCGCCTGCAAGCGTTCCGTAAAGGTCTGCGGGTTCAAAGCGTTCGGGGGCTCGTTGACAAGGTCGCGCGCAAGACAAATACCCCGCGCCTCCGCTTGGCAGAGCGTCCAAGCACGCTCGCGCGCCTTCGTTGTAAATTGCGCGCCTGAGAGACACACAGTCAGCTTTTGCAGAGAAAGCTTTCGACCTTCCACCGCCTCCTCGTCGTCGTCCGAGAGGTAGGTGTCGAAACGATAGGAGGCAAGCATCGCCCCCAACGCGCCCTCGGCTGCTGCATCGGGCGTTTGTAGGAAAAGGTTGCGCTCCCTGCCGTCGTAAATCCAAAGCGCGTCGTGGGCACCGATAGCGCGCACACGCGCGAGCAACATCGCCCCCTGAGAAAACAGCTGGCGCAACAGCGCGCGTTCTTGCGAACGGCGTTGCCCGTCGTTTTCCGAAGAAGAAGTCGGTGCCTCCTCGTGCGACTGCTGAGAAGATTCGTGAGACGATTTCTCCGTTCCCAGCAGCACAACTCTTCCCAGATTGCCTTGCGGAAGAAATCCCGACACATCGAGCAGTTGCCCTTGCCGCGCTTTGAATTTTTTCGCCTGCTGTCTGGCTCTGGCGATGGGCTTGCCGAGCAGGTCGTCGAGGGTTTGTTCTTGGGCTTGGGGTTTTTCTCGAACCGAGAGGAAGAGCAGGCTGTGTTTCTTTGCAAGCGCCTCGATATTGGGTTCGGTTGCAAAGTCGACGGAGAAGGGGGGGAGAGGCATAGAAACGAAAACGCGACGAAGGAGAAGAAAAAAAACTCTCTTTTCTTGTGGCACGGCAGCTACAAAAGGTCAAGCGCGAGGAAAGGACAAGCGCGAGGTCAAGGTAGTCGGTCGTTTTTTTCTGTGCGGTTTTTGTGCTAGACTCTGCGCTATGCCTCGTCCTTTGTTCCAACGCAAAAGGCTTGAGCCCGTCGGCAGCGCTCGCCCGCTTGGTCGACGAAAGCTCGTGCGAAAAAAATCTAGACGCAAACAGCGTATTGCGTCCTTTTTTTCACGCCTGCCTGCCTTGCTGCGCGCGCAGCGAAGTTATCTTGCGGGTATCGTCTCGGGACTGACGCTGCTGTTGTGCGCGATCGCGCTGATGCAATACCTCGCGCACGACAAGGAGGACATCACCGAGACGCTTTTGGTGTGGCAGCAGGATCTGACGGTTTCTGTCGAGCGCGCGGGTTTGCAACAGAGACCTGCCGAGGAGTTTGAGCTGGGCTTCGACTTGGCACGCGTCAATCAGGACGGACAAATTATGCTGGGCGGTTACGCGCCGCCGCTGTCGCGTCTTCTGCTTTTGATGAACGGCGAAGTGCTGGGAGCGATGGTGACCGACGACCGCGGCGAGTGGCTTTTTCTGTCGCAAAAGCCTTTCGCGACGGGGCAGTATACGCTCAGCCTCGAAGCGGAAATCGAAGTACGCGCAGAAGAAAACGAAGTCGTCTACGGGATCGAAACCCTGTGGGTGGCCATTCCCGAAGCCAATTTTTTGAACGAATCCCGACAGCCCTTGATGGTCGTGCTGCCGAACGACAGCGGTGTTGCCTCGCGCATCCTCTCGCGGCGGTTTTCCGGGGACAAGACGGCGACGGGCGCCGACTTCATCGTCGATACGCTGGATTACGGCGAAAACGGACATCTCTCGATCACGGGACGGCTGAGAGGCGAGGAAGTCGAAATGCTGGTGTATCGCAACAACAAGCTGATCGCGCGCAAGAGCTATCGCGGCAAAGGTGCCGTGCCTGTCGACTGGCAGATCTCGACACGGCTCGATCCCTCGCCCACCAGCCTGTCGGGACAGGTGTTGCGCATCGACCTAGTCAGCAACGCAAAGGTTGTGCAGCGCAAAGCCCTGCCCATCGACTGGACTCCCCTCGTGCGCGAAGGGGAGGACGAATACTTCGTCGTGCGCTCCGGAGCGAGCCTGTGGCACATCGCGCGTAGAATTTTCGGCACGGGAACGCTCCACACGTTCCTGTACGAAGCGAACAAGGCGCAGATCGAAAATCCCGATCTCATCCGCCCCGGACAGATCCTCTTCATTCCGCAGCGCCCGAACGAGGCGGAACAGACGACACAACTATCGCCCGAAACCTCCTTGCCCGCAAACGACCTTGAAGAGGTTTCTCGGTGACGGAAGAAGACCTTCTGCTGTTCGCGCGCGAAAGTATCTTCCTGATGTTGGAGGTTAGCCTGCCGATCTTGCTAATTAGTCTGGTGGTCGGTTTGTTGATCGCTCTGTTTCAGGCGCTCACACAAATTCAAGAGGTGACGCTAACCTTCGTACCGAAGATCGTCGCCGTCTTTCTCGCGCTGTTGTTGCTTCTCCCCTTCATGATGCGCAGTATGTTCGACTTCATGCAGACGATCGCAGACCGCATCATCGCCTTGGGATAACGACTAGCTCGTCGCAAGAGAAGTATTTCCACGACGATGTCGAAGCGAAGGTGTTAAGGCATCATGCTTGCAGATTTGCTACCACAAGAGGCATGGCGTTTCGCGCTGGTGTTCGTGCGCCTTTCGGTGATGATCACGCTGTTTCCCAACATCGGGCAGAGCTTCGTGTTGCCGCGCATCCGTTTTCTGTTGGCGTTTTTTCTCACGCTGATTCTACTGCCCGTCGTAGGAGAAGATCTTCCAGCCCAACCCGAGACCTTCGATCGACTCTTTGTCCTCCTGCTTATGGAAGCGTTAATCGGAGTGCTGATCGGCACGGTGGCTCGTTTTGCAGCGTCGGCGTTCCTCTATACGGGCGTTTTTTTCGCGCTGCTAGTCGGCATGTCGAATGCTGCGCTGTTCAACCCCTTGCAAGCGCAGCAGAGCGTGTTGCCCGCCGTGTTCTTGAGTCTTTTTGCGACGACGGCACTTTTTGTCACCGATTT
>JABAAD010000085.1 GCA_014238935.1 Alphaproteobacteria bacterium | reverse complement strand
GCGACGGTTTGAAATTCTTCGAACAAACGATCGGAGGATTCTACAGACTTGCTCGTCTGTTGCACCTCCTGCGTCGCTAGGTTGTCCGTAGAGGCGGGTTGCAAGCCTTGCAAAATAGCATCGGCTTTCTGCGAGTGCGTCTTGCTTTTCTCTTCAAAAAGACGCGGCGACAACCCCTCGTCAAGATCCTCCGATCGTGGACTGCCGCTCTTGTCGCGCGGAGTAGAAAACTCCGAAGGTGGCTTTTGCGCATCTTGTTTTGCATCGTGTTTTGCTTGGCGTACCACATTGCCAAGGTTGTGCGACTTGTCTTTGTCTTTGGCAGAAGATTTTTTGTCACGCTCTTCTTTCAGTTTTTGCGTGAAACGTTGTTGGCTTTCTTGGCGGGGCTGTTCTTGCGACAAAGATTTCTCTTGCTGCTCCTGCGTCTGTTGCGGCGGAGCGCCCGTAGTCGAGCGCGAGATATTGCTCATGGTGTTTCCTCCTTGTCGCTTTTGTCGTCGATGTTGCCTTGTTTCGCTTCCTTCGTTTCTTTCATTTCTTTTTCGCTGTGAGACGCGGGGTCGAGTGTGGGGGTTGCGATCGGAAACCCTACGGTTTGATTCAAATAAGAGAGGAGGATGCCGTTGCGCGTAATAGCGACGAGGGTCTTGTCGTCGTCGATGTTCTCGCCGATGCGGTAGCGTTTGGACTTGCCTTCCTTGCGTAGCCTGAGATCGACGGCACGTTGCCTGCCTAAAAGCAGAGCGGTAATGTCGGCGTGCAGAGGCGGAACAAGGGTCAGGCGATCCGTGGTGAGCGGACGGTACGGCAGCGAGCGATAATGGTTTTTCAAGAGCGAGCGCAACTCGTCGTGAAAGTTGGCAAAAATAGCCCCTTGCAACAAAAGATGTTCCTCCTCCATCTCCAACTCGACCCCGCCGAAAGCAACATTGTGCGATAGAAGCCTGCGCATGCCGGAAAGCATCGCATCGGTCGTCGTGATGTCCGTCTCGATCTCCGTGATGTAGGGTAAGTCGCTGTCGATCGTCGCACGAAACTCCTCCAACTGGCGTTCGTGCTGAATGAAGCCCTCCAGCCGCAAGCGAAAATATTGCGTCTCCTGCGCTTGCGTCTCAGCCAAATTCTTGCTCTTGCTCTTGCTTTTGCTCTTGCTCCCGTCGATCGCAAATAGGCGGAACTTGGCGAAAAGACCGTATTGTTGCGCGATCACCTTCAGTGCGGCGCGCAGCTGCTCTTTGCTGACAACGCGAATTTGCAACCCCGACTCGAAGGCGATCCCTCGCAAGCGTACGAGCTCTTTTTCCGTCTCGACATAGCCCGTCAGAACGATGTTGCCTTCCTGTCCCTGATTGATGCGGACGGTGCGTTCGGCTTTCGGCTTGGCTTTGAGCTCCTTTTCCAAGTTCGCTTCGACTTCTTGCATGCGCGAGGCTTGACGGCGCACGGGATCGAGCCATACCAGCGTGGCGACGAAGACGACGACCGAGACGCTCAAAACCGCTCCGAGAGCGAGCGAGCTGCGCACCAGCATCTTTCTTTTTTGCGGACTGAGCCTGGAAAGCGCGCCGAGTCTTTTTTCCGCCTGTCGTGCCTTGGGCTCTACGCTCGTTCCCTCAGAGACCAGCAGAGCTACGATGCGTTCGTGATCAGGCCAGGAATTAGGCAAGGAGCGTAGCGCGGGCAGCTTGCTGTCGCCCGTCTTGGCAGGCTCAATTGTCTTGCTCGCCTCGGTGCTTCCCTCGTCGCCCGCCTCAAAGCCGTATGCGATGCTGATGTTGTCCTCCTCGCCTGATGTTGCCAGCGTCAAGATTTGGAACGGCGCGACATCGACAGGAAAGGTTTCGATCGTCTTGCCGTCGACGCGCAAGCCGCCCGGAGCTTTCAAGACCGAGAGCTCGCCGTCGGCAAAGAAGAAGGAGAGGTGATGCTCGGCGATCGCGTCGTCGGAGAGGATGAGCGTGTTGTCCTCGCCGCTGCCAAGCGAGTAGCGGCGCGCCGTCAAGGGCAGTTCCGCTCCCTCGTGCCTGCCGCTGAGAATGCGAAGGCGGTAAGCCGTCACCGAACAGCTTCCCCGCCGAGCGGGTTGTCTTGGAGAAACTTGTGGAGCGCTGCCACAGCCTCGTCCGTCTCGTCGAAAGGCGAGCAGGCGCAGAAATTTGCAACTACCCTGCCGTTCGGCGTGACAGACGCGTACAGAGGCAACGCAAAACCTTCCTGCAACCCTGCCTCGCTCGCAATGTTGCGCGCATAATCGTCCAGTCGCTGCGCTTGCGTCAAAAGCTCTTCCGTATCGCGCGCAGCTTCCTCGCTCACCAGGCGCATCAAACTTGCTTCCCCCCTTGCCGACTCTTCCTCGTGCAAGACGAGGCTGCCGAGATGCGGGATATGAAATCCTGCCGTCTCCGTCTCAAAGTCCGTCTCGTCGAAGACGCTCGCCTTGAGCGCCTCCAACCATCGCTCCCTGTCGATCACAAGGTAGCCTCCCTCTCGCGCGCGACCAACCCGTCGAGGCGCGTCTCCAACGGCAAGAGCGCACGTTGCTTGTCGAGGCGACCGACAAAGGCGTAGTCCGGCAAGTTCTTGAAAATCTTGTGCAGACCTTGAAAATGCCGCACCAACCCGGAAGACTGCTCGCTGTAGGCGCGGCTTGCAGGAGCGTCGAGACGCTCGACAAAATTCTGCGGCGCGACTGCGCTGTGAAAAACTCCCTTCACCAAAGACTCGTCGCTCAGCGCTGCGATCCCCGCGTGCGGCGGCGCTGTCGCCGTTTTTTCCTTCTCAAGTTTTTCGCTGCGCGCCATGGTTTCTCGGTGGAGGGCTACTTGCTCCTTGACGGTGGCGAGAACTTGCAAGCCCTTCAGCTCTGCCAAGACATGCAGAAGTTGTTCGGGCGAGACGGAGGGCTGCAGCAGGGCGATTTCCTTGCCCGCGCTTTGACGAATGAAGGCTGCTCCCGCCTCGCTCTTCTCCAGCCCCAGCTTTTCGGTCAGATCGAGCGCGGCGCGCAGAATGCCGCTGTAATCGGCGACATTGGACTGGTAGGCGTCCAAGATTTTCTCGGCTTGCAAGTTGTGTTGCTCGGCAAACGCTCGCATCTCTGTGCCAAGGTTGATCGCCGTGCGGATGTGCGATTCGCAATCGAGCGCGCACCGTTCTGCCAGCGTTGCGTAGCGTTCTGCAAGCGCCGTCTCGCCGCGCGCTTCGCTTTTCTGTCGCAGTCCTTCGAGGGCTGCAAAAAGCGTAGCCTTGTCGCTGCTGATGTTTTTCATCTCCTGCCACGCGGTGTCGCTGTCCTGTCCTCCTGCTTCGTGCTTGGAGAGGGACTGCACCTTCTGCTCAATCTTATGCTCTAGCGGTTCGCGCTTCTTGTCGTCGATGGCATGCCCCTCTTGAATTTTCTCTGCAAACTCTTTCAACAGCTTTTG
>JABAAD010000084.1 GCA_014238935.1 Alphaproteobacteria bacterium | reverse complement strand
GATTTGCGCTATCGCGCCCTGTTGTTCCGCACACAACAACGTCGTTCGTTCATTTTGACCCAAGGCACGCGGCTCGGCGAAGAACAAGGAACGCTCTCCCTTTGGGAACGGTGGCGCATGCGACAAGCGTCTCAGGAAGGAGAAAGCCTTTTGCTTGCAAGCAGGAAAGAGTTGGACGCAAGTCGAGGAGCGTTCGTTGCCACCTTTCGTTTTGTCCCCGATATCGCCTCGTTGACGCGCGTCGATCTTCCGCTCGACTTGATTCCGCGCACCTTCGAAGAAAGCCTGCAAGTTGCACGGCGCAGCAATCCCGCCTATCACATCGAAACGCAACGCTCGCAACGCGCGACCAACACCTTGCTGAGGGAGCGCTCGAAAGGCATTCCGCAACTCTCGATGGTGGCAGAAGGACGCTACCGCTACAATCCTGTGCCGGAAGTTTTTCACGACGGCTCCAACGACGAGCTCCTAGCATACGCGGGACTGCGCGTAGACTGGAGCCTCGCCGATGCCTTCCGTCTGAAAAGTTTGATCAGCACGGCACGCGCAGAGGCGGGTGTGGCAGAAGGCGAACGAGGAAGATTTGCCCATCGCCACCGCCAAGTGGTCGCCGAGGCGTGGAACGATCTCGTCTCGCTGAGCGCGCAATACAGCGCGCAGAGAGCCTTCGGTTTCGAAAACGCGCAACTGATCGCCACCATGCGCAAAGCTCAAGAGGAAGAAGCGACAAACCCTATGCGTATCACCGAGCTTTTGGCGTATTTCCAAGGACACATCCACATAAGGCTTCACGCTGTCGGACGAGGCATCGGGGTTGTCGATCTTTGCAAAGCTGCCTCCTCCTTCGCTGCTAATGTTGACGCGCGGGATGGCAGCTAAAGATACGGAGGCGTTGCGTGCCTTGCGCGCATAGAGCAGAGATTGTTCTTGCGCGTGCACATGCTCGTCTGCGTTGATCGCGCCTCTTAGGGCTGCTCGCCAGTCGTAGCTCAGTCCGCCGGGCGCGGCTGTCTGCCCTGCAGCTTTCGAGGGGATCGCTGCCAACAGCACGATGACGGACAGCACGACGGGCAGGGAGCAAAGCAACGCGAAAGGATGCCAAGCAGGGCGCGAGACGAGGGTGGGGGACGAGCGGAAAGGTGTCGAGTTCATGGGCGGAGTCCTCAATCGAGTTTGACGGTTTTGCCTTCGCGTGCAGCGAAGGCTTGGGACCATTCTTTTTTTGCGGCGGCTTCGATCGTCTTCATCGTCGCGTCTTTGTGCGCAACATCGTGATGGAACAGCGCGAGCCTTTTTGCTCCCGCTTGGCGACAGAGCCGCACGCCTTCCTGCCAGCTGGAGTGTCCCCACCCGACATGCGTCTTGTATTCTTCGTCGGTGTAGGTTGCGTCGTAGATGACCAAATCGCTGCCCTTGATGAGCGCGAGAATGTTTTCGTCGGGCTTGGCGGGATTATGTTCGGTGTCGGTCACATAGCAGAGCGCGTGTCCTGCGTAATCGATACGATAGGCGGTAGCACCATTCGGATGGTTGAGCGGCGTTGTGCGCACGGCAATATCCGAGTTGAGCGTAAACGAATCGCCGGGTTGAAAATCGGTGAAGGTTTTCTGCGACACCAGCGCAGAGATGGGAATAGGAAAATAGGGAGCTTTCATCTCTTCTGCCAACACTTTCTCGATACCGCCGTATTTTTTCAACCCCCCCGCTTTAATATGCAGGGTGACCGTCTTGTCGAAGGCGGCGGGAAAGAAGGGAAAGCCTTGCACATGATCCCAATGCACATGCGAGAAAAGAATATAGGCATTCTTAACGTCGTGCTTCATCATGCGTTCGCTCGCGCGGCGGATGCCGGTGCCTGCGTCCAAAACGATGAGGTGCTCGCCACACCATACCTCGACACAAGAGGTGTTGCCGCCGAACTCCATGAAGTTCGGAGAACAGACAGGAATGCTGCCTCTCACTCCGCGAAAGCTGACCTCAAACATAGAAACACTTGTTCCGATAGGGACAAAAACGCTTCCTCGCATGAGCCTTCTGCCGACAGCGAAGGAGCGTTTGTTGGCAATCTGCATATCATTGTATTGCGTTTTGCCGTTTTGTCAAGAAATAAATGCCAAGAAAACCTCGCGCTCCTAAAGACGATCGCCGTCAATTCTTCTAAAATTGGCGTTCTTTTTGCTTCGATCCCCTTCGATCCCTACGAAACACGCTTTTTTGCTACTTTTTGCTGTTATATGCCCGCTGCCAAAACCATGACCATGCCATGACCCAAACTATGACTATTGCCCTCGCCGATCGAGTCGCTCGTTTTCACGATCATTTGACGAAAGGACATCGTAAACTCGCGCTGGATGAAATTGCCCTTGCGCAGAGAGAGTCGCCCTCCGAAGAAGGCATCGCGTTCTTTTTGACCGGACTCTTCCTCTTGCAAGAAGGTTACGCAGGACGCGCCCTGAAGGCGATGGAAGAAGCTTTTCGTTGCGAACCCGAATCGCGCGAGTGTCTCTTCGGTCTCGCTATGGCGAACAGCGCGTTGGGATTTTATCAGGAAGTTCTGTTTTGCAACAAGATCGGCGCGACGACGCGAGAAATTGCGCGCGAGAAGGGGTGGGGCGACCTCCTGACACCCTCGTTGCGCGCCAAGGATCGTCTTCTGTTTGCAACCGACGAGCAGATCGTGCTTGCGCGGGTGGAAAAGCACAGGCGGCGCGGCGACTTCTTGAAGGCGGCGAGCATTGCAGAAGACGCTCTGCTCGCCTTCCCACAAAATCATGCATGGCGGCGCGCCGGCATCGTTTGCTATCGAGAGGCGAACCGCCCCTTCGCCGCCGCCGCACTTTTGCAATCTTTCGCAAAGCAAGAGGCACTCGGACGGGACGATCTGCTGCTGACGGGCGAGACCTTCGCTGAACTGGGTCGACTCGAAGAAAGCCTGTTGTGGTTCGAGCGTCTAGCGCACGCAGAAAACGCACACGGAACTTGTTGCGCCGCCGTTGCAAAGCTGTTGTTTCTTTCGCGTCCTCCTTTTTCGCAACGCCTGCTCTCCCTGCGCAAGACCATGACGAACGGGCTACCGCCCGCTCCTCGTCGCAGAGGGACGAAGCCGCTAGTCAAGGACCGTCTCAGAATCGGCATCGTCTCTGCAGACTTGCTGCTTGGAGGACTCGTCGAGCGCGCAGCCCTCCTTTTTGAAATGTTCGACAAGAGCAACATCGAATTCTTTCTCTACATCGATTCGCCGCAACACGATTCTCTGACCGAACGTTTCATGGCACTTTCCAAAGACCACTTCCAAACGCACGCCATCGACGATGCCACCTTTGCACGAATCGTGTTCGAGGACGAAATCGATATTCTTCTCGACCTCGACCTTCGCAACATCTACCGCCGTCCTGCCGTTGCGCGCTTGAAACCCGCTTGCCTGCAAGTCG
>JABAAD010000083.1 GCA_014238935.1 Alphaproteobacteria bacterium | reverse complement strand
CATCCTTTTTGGACTTTGTCGCGATCGGGTCGCGGTCGAAACAGCGTTGGTAGTATTCGCGAAAGATCTCCTTTTCCTCCTCGTCGCACTTGTTGAGAAAGGTCAGTCGAAAGGCGAGTTCGACATTTTTGAAGATGAGAAAGTTCTCCGCCCATCCGATGACGGTGCGTGGCGACATCACGGTGGTGACATCGCCGGCTTGGAAGCCTCGTCGCGACATGTCTGCCATCCGCACCATGCGCTGCACTTGCGCCTTGTCGCAGGCGGGCACTTTCGCCCGCACGACCGCCACCTCTTCGTCGAAGGGCAGATAGTTAAGCACCGACATGATGTGCCATCGGTCGATCTGTCCTTGGTTGATTTGCTGCGTGCCTTGGTAGAGTCCCGTCGTGTCGCCAAGCCCGACGGTGTTGGCGGTGGCGAACAGGCGAAACCACGGATGAGGTTTCAGAATACGGCTTTGGTCGAGCAGCGTGAGCCTTCCCTCCACTTCCAGCACACGCTGTATGACGAACATGACATCGGGTCTGCCTGCGTCGTACTCGTCGAAGCACAGCGCGACGGGTCGTTGAATTGCCCACGAGAGAATTCCTTCCTGAAAAGCGGTCGTCTGCTTGCCGTCTTCGAGAACGATGGCATCCTTGCCGATCAAGTCGATACGGCTGATATGACTGTCGAGATTGATACGCACGCAGGGATAATTGAGTCGCGCGGCGACCTGTTCGATGTGCGTCGATTTTCCCGTGCCGTGAAAACCTTGCAGCAACACGCGGCGGTTGTGCAGAAAACCCGCAAGGATGGCGAGCGTCGTCTCTTCGTCGAACCGATACGAAGGATCACGCAGCGGCGTGTGGTCGGAGGGCTCAGTGAACCCTTGCACCTGCCAATCGGTCTCGATGCCGAAAAGCTCGCGCGACGAAAAGGTCGCGTTCGGCGCTTCGACCAACGACTCTGCGCCAGAGACAAGCGCGCTCACGCCTTCCTCCGCATCGCAGGCGCGCGCCGCGGCACTTGTTGCCATAATTCTTGCAGCAGCGCGTAGGCTGCGTTGATCCGTTTGAACCCCTCTTGCCGTTCCTCTTGGCGCAAGCGAGCCTCGTTTGCAGCGTCCGTGCTTGCGTCCAAAACTTTGGCGGTGTGTTGGTCGGGGTGATGCGCTTTGGCAAGCGTACGATAGCGCGCCTTCAGCCGTCGTGCACAGAGGGGCGGCGTGAGCGACATCACGCGGCAGGCTTCCCGTTGTGCTTGTGTACGCGGATGACGCAGAGCAGACGCAGACAACGAAGAATCTTGGGAGGGATTTTGGGAAGGGCTTTGGGAAAGATTTTGGGAAAGGTTTTGCCCGTCGTCCCTCTTCTCCGCAAGGCGCGCGCCGCGACGTTTCGTTGCGAGGTCGCAGAACGGATTCAAAGAATCGTGCCAAGAATCGTGCCAAGAATTGTGCCAAGAATTGTGCCCAGCATTGTGTATTTTGCCTGCGTTTTCTTCCCTCCCCCTAAAATGCGCGTTGACGGGCCAAGTGGGACGTTCTCCTACGGCGGCGGCTCGGACAGCGCGCTCGACTTCCTCGTCGCTCATTCCTGCAAAAATGTTCCACGCGTCGTTTGCAACGCGCGCGTGTTCCAAACAGAGCCAAGATCTTGCGTGCCTCCCTTCCTCGGTTGAGGGAGCGGGAAACGATCCCTTCTTGCGACAGCGCGGCTGCGCGCATCGACACTTGCTCGCCTTGTCGGGTACATCGTGAAGCAAACGTTGCGCCGCGCGCGGTGCGCTATGGTCGGAGGAAAGTGACATCGAAACGGGGTATGCGACAGAACAAGGAGATTGAAGAGCGCGTTGCAAGAAGACAGAAAATACCCTGTTTTGCGCAAAAAAGGCAAGAAAGAGCTGCCACGCTCAAAGAAGAGGGCGAGCGTGAAAAATCGGTGGATAATTGTCTTGTCGTTGCTGCTTTTTTGCCCGAGGGGTCACATCCTCTGTAAGAAAGGGGTTAGGCTGTAAGGAGAGCTGTGCTCTGCCACCCTGTCGAACGAAGAAAAGAGTGCCTCGAATGAAAGAGAAACCCCGCTACGACGAGGATCGTCTACATCCTCCCATCTCCGACGAGCAGCTCGGCGTTCATCCCTTAGATTTTTTGGAGCGCATGTTTGCGGAGAACGGCTGGGAGTTTTCGCGTCCGAGTGCCGATTCCTTCAGCACGGTGACGCACGCCGACTGGACAGAATACCGCCTCGCCTTCGAATGGCAACGCTGCTCGCAGGTGTTGGCGATCGCCTGCGCTCCCGCCATGACGATCCCCGCATCGAAGCGCGCCTGTCTGTCGCGGTTGGTCGAAAAGGTGAACTTGGAGCTGTGGTTCGGTAGATTCGAGTTCTTGCCGCACCCCTCGAAGTTGCAGTTTCGCTACGGCGTGCCTCTGTACATGCTGGACGACCGACAAAGCGAGAACGACGGCACAGAAGATTCGGACGAGGGCTACGCGAGCAACGCACCGTTTTGTTCTCGAATCGCGCGATTGTTGGAGAGCATCTTGGGTTTGTGCGAACGCTACTATCCCGCCTTTCGTTACGCCTTGACAGAAGAAGAGCCCTCGTCTGACAAACTGCGCTTGGCTTTAAGCGTCGTCGAAGGACGCGCGTGAGAATCCTCCGTGAGAATCTTCCGTGAGAATCTTCATAGAGTATGACAACATCGTTTCAGCATGTTCTCGTCGTGGGTTGCGGACACATGGGCGGTGCACTCGTCCAGCGTTGGGGGGCTGCTACTGCCGTTGAGGGCAATGTTTTGCCGCGCCATTTCAGCGTCGTCGATCGCTCGCCGAACGCGAAGGCGGGAGAGGCCCCTCTGTTGCCGCCGCGCTTTGGCTTTTACGAGAGCTTGTCGTCTTTTACAAAAAATCTTTCTTCGCCAGACGCGCTGCCTCCTGTCGATGCGCTTTTGTTGGCGGTGCGTCCCAAACAAATTTTGTCGGCGCTCGCCTCCTGTGCGTCGCTGCTTTCGCCCGAGACGACGATCGTGTCTTTGGCAGCGGGACTGCCGCTCGCGCGCATGCGCGCAGCTCTGTCGGGCGCGCAACCCCTGTTTCGCGTCATGCCGAGCATTCCTGTTGCCATCGGCGAAGGTATCCTGCTGATCTCAGGCGAGCCCCTCGACAGCAAGGCAAGCGAAGCCGTGCGAGTGCTGTTTGCGCCGATGGGAAGCAGCGTCTTTTGTTCGGAAGACTTGCTGGAGAAAGGCACGGGACTTTGGGGCAGCGCACCAGGATACATCTTCCACATGCTCGAAGCCTTCGAAGAGGCGGCGTGCGCGCTGGGCTACGACGGAGAGCAAGCGCGTCTTTTGTCCTTCCAAACCTTCAAGGGAATAGGCTTGTTCGCAGAAAAGGAGCGCCATGAGCGCAACGCCTCGCCGCGAGAGCTCACCCGCAGCATCGCGCTCGAAGGCGGGA
>JABAAD010000082.1 GCA_014238935.1 Alphaproteobacteria bacterium | reverse complement strand
CTCAGCCCGATGTTGTATTCCAAAGATTTCAACCCGACCTTCGCACGCAGGCTTTCGGGCAGGAAGGGGCTTTTGTCGGGCTCGCCAGGCCAGCTGCCCTCCGTCATGCCGCCAAGCACGAGCAGGTCGAACGAGAGCAGGCGTGCCTCCAACGCACCCAAGATGGCAAGGCGCGGGTGGGTCGCATACAAACCACGACGCGTCTCGGCTGCCAGCAGCGCTTCCAGCGTGGGGAGGTAGTTTTGGAGGTTCTCTTGATTGTTCTCCTCTTGCTTGTTCTCTTGCTCGTTTTCTTGCCAGTGGTTCTCCAAGGTGTCGCAAAAGCGTTTGAGATCTTGTCCGCCATCAAAGCGGTAGAGGGGGGGGAGTGAAAAGGTAGAGGTAGAGGTAGAAGTGTCGTCGTCGGTTTCGGTATGGCAGAGCGCTACAAAGTTTTCGGCGCATCGTCGGTGGCAGCGCAAAAGGTCGGCGCGCGCAGAGCAGCCTCCGCCTGCGAGCATCTCTGCCAAAGGAGCGAGCGTTGCGAGAGCTTGGGTAAGCAGAATTGTCGATTCTTGCTCTGCGTGCTGACTTTCTTTTTGCAGCGCGCGCAAGGCGTGCAAGCTTGCTGAGGCGCGTTGCGTTTTTGTGGGATCGCTGCGCTCTGTTTTTCTGAGGACGCTGCCCTCGAAGTTCTGCCATGCGAGCGCGACGACGCCTCCTGCGCGTGCGAACAGGGCTTTGAGGGCGACAATGTTTAACGGCATCGCATCGGGGGCAGCGGCGGGGTCTTCGGGCGTGAGTGTTTTAAGGGTTAGCAGGAAGAGTTGTGCGGCGTGGCTTTCGGCAAGCGGTTGTTGCGCCGTATCCTCGATGGCGAGGTTCCAGCGTCCTCTGAGCGCGCTGCGTACGCGGCGGGCGAGCGTTCGGTCGCGCGTAATCAGGGCGGCGCGTTGTCCTTTGTCTTCTAGGGCTTCGCGCAGGATGAGCGCGATCAAATCTGCCTCTTCTTGCGCCTCGGTGCAGGGCAACACGGTCAAGCCCGTCGGTCGTTCGAGCGTGAGCGCTGCGGGAAGTTTCGAGAACGCTTGGGCGAGTAGAGCTGTGCGGCTGCGCTGCGGGAGAGAGGGGGAAGAGGCGGCAGGATAACACGCCAAAAGACTCGCCACTTCCTCTTGCGTCATATTCCACGAGCAAAACAAATGGCGGAAGGGATGGAGGGGATGGGTCGACTCTGCCCCCTCATCAAACAGGGTGCTACTAGAGATCGCACTTGGGGAAATTGGGGAAATTGGGAAAATTGGGGAAATTGGGGAAATTGGAGAAAAGGCATCTTGCGGTGCGGGACAGCCCGCCAACACGACCTGCCCCTGCGGACAAGAGAGAACGGCGCGCATCAGGCGTGCTGTCGCCTTCACGCTGCCGGTCGAGCCCGCGACGACGACGGGGGCTGTGTGCTTTTCGGTCTTTTCGGCGATGCTCTCCGCGTGGCGCGAGAGGGTGCGTACGCGTTCTACGCTGGGGTCTTGCAACCCTCGCTCTTCCAAGACTTGCGGCCAAGCGTCGGTGACGATGCGCAAAAATTCGAGCGCATCGTGCCAATGCGCAGCGCAGTTGTCAGGCACCATGTCGGCGGTCAGCGTCTCTTTGGGGTTCGCCTCTTCCAGCGCGAAGTCTTGTTGCAGTCTTTCCAGTGCACGCGCAAGCGAGATCGCCGCAGGCGCGGAGGGAGCGTGCGTTGTGCTTTCGTTGGCATCCAGCCACTTCTCGATCAGCTGGGCGAGCAGCAGGCGGCGTTCTAGCGCAGGGACGGATTCTCGCTCCGTTTGCTCGAAGGTCGCATCGCCCAGCGCAACGAGACGCGGCAACAGCACGGCATGCGCAACCTCGTGCGCAGCCTCGTGCGCAGCCTCGCCTTCTTGCAAGTCTGCAGGCGCGCTCAAGCGCAGCAGAGCCTCTCGCAACTCTCTACAGGCACGGCGGGTCGGCAGGAAGACAAGCCATTCTCCAAGAGGATTTTTATTATCCCTCGTGCTTTCCTTCAAGATTCCTCGTGCGAGCGTCTCGATGAAGGGGTTGGCGGCGGGAATGCTGTACAGCTTGCCGCGCACGGGAGCAAGGGAGGCAGGGGAAGCAAGAGAAGAAGAATAGCTCATGGGTCAGCTCAAGGTCGTGCTGCCAGCCGCCTCCACGCTCGGCGCGCTTGCAGCAAGGATTTTTTCTCTCCGACATGCAACCATCGTCCTCGCCATCGCTTGTCGAGAGCCAAGCCCAAGAGCCTGCCCGCCGTAGCCTCGTGCGCGTAAATCTCCGTCAGCGAGTAAGACTTTTGTTGAGGAAACACAGACACAGAACGAAAAGCACGAAAAGCACGGGCGGTGAGAATCTGCACGCCGATGTAGCGAAAGGCAGGGCGCATCTCGTTGGCATGCTCGCACTTTGGCACAGGAAAGACGAGGGGAAAGGGGTTGGGCTCAAGGGCAGAAGACAGAGAACAACGGGCTTGCAAATCTGCCTGCGTGTTTTGCCCTTCCTGCTGGTGAATAAGTGCCAACAACGCGGTTGCTTCCTCCCCTCGCTCTTTTTTCTGTTGCGCAAGGCTTTGCCACCCCTCCGCAAGGCAGGCGAGCAGGGAAGGAGAAAAGTGCGTCTTGTCTGCGCGTGCATCGTGAGCGCGTGTATTGTCGATGTCGGACGGGGCTAGAGCGGGCGGGTCGTACCACAAAGTGTCGGCGTTGACGGCAAAGAAGGGCTGTTCTCCCAGCAAGGGCAGGGCGCGCTCGATGCCGCCGCCGGTTTCCAACAAGACGGGCTCCCTCAAGACGACCACGCCCGTAAGTCCCTCGCAGGCTTTGAGGATGGAATCGAGGCGATAGTGAGCGTTGACAAAAATCTGCAAAACGCCTTGCGCGCGCAACTTCTCGACGATGCGAAGTAGCAAGGGCTTGCCTCCCACCTCCAGCAAGGGCTTCGGCTTTTGCGTGAATACGCGCATGCGCGTCCCCAAACCCGCCGCCAAGACGAAGGCACGCGTGACGGCAGGGCGCGCTGGCAGAGAAGATTTTCGGGGTAGTCGTCGTTCTTCCGACAAGTCTTGCAAGCCCTTGTTTGCAAACCTCTGCGGCAGGGTGAGGACGGCGGAACGCTCCGAGATGTCGGTGTCGTAGGCGAGGCGAAGGCAAAACAGCACCGCTTGTTTCGATAGCCCAGCCTTGAGGACGGGATGGAGTCGCTCTGCCCATTCGATCATCACAAACCCCTTGTGCAAGGCTTCTTCAAGCCCCAAGTCTAAGGTCTGCTCCTGTTGCAGGCGGTAGAGATCGGCGTGAAGCACGGGACAGCACTCAGTCTCGTAAGGTTGCAGAATGGCGAAGGTCGGGCTCGGCACAAGGGTCGCCTCGTGCGTGCGCGCGTCGTCGTTGAGCGCTTGGAGGAGCGCGCGTGCGATCTCCGTCTTGCCAGTTCCTAGC
>JABAAD010000081.1 GCA_014238935.1 Alphaproteobacteria bacterium | reverse complement strand
CCGGCACGAGGTCTTTCATCACCCGACAATGCGGCAGAGGAAAGACGCGCACAGGACCTTTGATCTCCGCCATGGGCTTCGTGCAAGCAAGCGTGTTCGTGCCGTCGATGTTCATCGCGCACGAGCCGCAAACACCCTCCCTGCAAGAACGACGAAAGGTGAGCGTCGGATCGATCGTGTTCTTGATCGCAATCAACCCGTCCAAAACCATCGGGCCGCAGCGATTGAGATCGATCGTGTAGCGATCGAGACGAGGACGCTCGCCCGGCGTAGCCTCCCAGCGATACACCCGAAAGGTTCGCTTGCGCGCACGGCGCGGCGTGGCAACTTTCGGCAAGTGCCACTTTTTGCCCCGCATCAAGCGGGAGTTACGCGGTAGAAGAAGTTGAGCCATGCTGTTCTCCTAAGGAAAGGGCTTGCGGTTAAGCTTGTGATTAATGTTGCGGTTAAGGTTGCCACTCGAACCCGCGTCAGTAGACGCGTTCCTGCGGCGGAATAGTCTTTGCCGTCAGAGGCTTGGTGTGAACCTTCCTCTTGGCGAAACGCGTCTTGCCGTCCTCGACCCAAACGACGGAATGTTGCATCCAAGCCTTGTCGTCGCGCGTCGGAAAATCTTCGCGTGCGTGCGCGCCACGGCTCTCGGTGCGCTCGAAGGCGCAGGCGAGCGTTGCCGTTGCGCACAGCAGAAGATTTTCGAACTCAAGCGTCTCCATAAGATCGGAGTTCCAAATCAGCGATCGGTCGAACACTCGAACCTGCGGCAGCTTCTGCCACAGCTCTTGCACGCGCTCTTTTCCCTGCTGCAGAACGCTCTTGGTGCGAAAGACGGCGCAGTCCTCCTGCATGAGATGTTGCAAGGCGTCGCGCAAATCGGCGGTACTGTGTTCGCCTTGCGCGTGTCGCAAGCGGTCGAAGCGATCCAAGGCTTTCTGCTCGCATGCCGCCTCTGGCATGGGAGGAACTTTTCCTTTGCCCTTGAGCGTCTTCGCGCAAGTCTCCGCCGCCGCTTTGCCGAAGACGACGAGGTCGAGCAACGAGTTCGAACCCAAACGGTTCGCACCATGGACGGAGACGCACCCCGCCTCTCCCACGGCGAAAAGTCCTTTGACAAGGCGGTTTTCGTCGTTGGCAGCGGGATTGACGACGGCGGTCGAATGCAAGGTGGGAACGCCTCCCATATTGTAGTGGCAGGTGGGCAGCACGGGAATGGGTTTTCGCGTGACATCCACATCGGCGAAGATGCGCGCCGTCTCCGAAATTCCGGGCAGGCGTTCGTGCAAAACTTTCGACGGCAGATGCTCAAGGTGAAGCAGGATATGGTCTCCTTTCTTGTGTCCCTTTTTGGCAACCCCGCGTCCCTCGCGTATTTCGAGCGTCATGGCACGCGAGACGACATCGCGCGAGGCGAGGTCTTTCGCTGAGGGAGCGTATCGTTCCATAAAACGCTCTCCTTCGCTATTCGTGAGATACCCCCCCTCTCCGCGCGCGCCCTCGGTGATGAGGCAACCCGCGCCGTAGATTCCCGTCGGATGAAATTGCACGAACTCGGGGTCTTGTAAAGGCAACCCCGCGCGCAACGCCATGCCTCCGCCGTCGCCCGTGCAAGAGTGCGCGGAGGTGCAAGAGAAGTAGATTCTGCCGTAGCCGCCCGTCGCCAAGATGGTCGCGCGCGCACGAAAGCGGTGGAGCGTTCCGTCTGCCAAGTTCCACGCCAGCACGCCGCAACATTGTTTCTGTCGGTCGAAGAGCAGGTCGATCACGAAGTATTCGACGAAGAAGGCGGCTTTGCGCTTCAGACACTGCTGATAGAGCGTATGGAGCATGGCGTGTCCTGTTCTGTCTGCGGCGGCGCAAGTTCGTTCTGCTGCCGGACCTTTGCCGAATTGCGTTGTCATGCCTCCGAAAGGGCGTTGATAGATTTTACCCTCCTCGGTGCGCGAGAAAGGCATGCCGTAGTGTTCCAGCTCGACGACGGCATCGACGGCGGTTTTGACCATGTGTTCGATGGCGTCTTGGTCGCCGAGCCAGTCCGATCCCTTGACGGTGTCGTACATGTGCCAAGTCCAGTGGTCTTCGCCCATATTGCCGAGCGAGGCGGAGATGCCGCCTTGCGCTGCGACTGTGTGGCTTCGCGTCGGAAAGAGTTTCGTTATGCAGGCGGTGCTGAGTCCCGCCTCGACGACACCGAGCGTCGCGCGCAACCCGCTGCCGCCGGCACCGACGACGAGTACATCGTAGGCGTGGTCTGTCAGATCGTAGGCTTGCGGCATGGGAGCGGTGTTAGAAAGCGATTGTTAGAAAGCGATTATTGTTAGAAAGCGATTGTTAGAAAGCGATTTTGCGAGGGCAGCTGCGTCAGAGCTGCCACAGGATACGGAAGACAGCGGCGAGCACGATCAGCATGAAAAGAAAACTTCCCCAACGCACGCAAAACAGCGCGAGTGCGTTCAACGCGGGGTTTGCGATGTAGTCTTCGATAATCGTCCCCAGCCCAAACGCCATGTGATGCAACGAGAAGACGATCGTGAGATAGATGAGCGCTGCGTTGACGGGATTTTGCACCCAAACTAAGAGTTCGGCGTAGCGTGCCGCGCTTGCTTCGGGAAACGCTATAAGCAGCAACCACGCGTACAGAGGCAACAAGGCGACGGCGGTGAGGCGTTGGGTGAGCCAGTGTCCTCGTCCTGTTTTGTCTCTGTAGGGAAGGACGAAGAATCCTGCGAGGCGTACGGTTCTGCGAACGATGCGCATGTCAGAGCCAGTAGCGCCAATACAGCGCGGTAAGGAGGAGCGAGAGCAGCGCGCTCGTATAGCCCGAAAGGGCTGCGGTGCGCAATCCGAAGCCGCGCCCCGTATCCCAAAAGAGGTGGCGCACGCCGTTGAGCATGTGATAGAGCAAGCACCAAACGAAGAATGCCTTGAACGCAAGAAACACTTTTCCGGCGGAGAGTTGCGTAAACAAGGCGAAATGTTCTGCCTCGAAGAAACCCAAGACGATGATCTTCATGCACAAGAAGACGATCCCTGCAGAGATATAGAGTCCCGTCAGACGATGGGTGATGGAGAGTGCCATCGTCCATTGCCATCGGTATATCTGCAAATGCGGCGAGACGGGTCTCAAGTCTGCAGCGCCGCCTTTGTGAGGAGGCTTTGTCATGCCCATGCTTCCCTCTCCGTAGAGCCTCGACGGTATCCTTCAAGATATGTCCCTAGCTCTACCTATTTGTCTGTTTTTCCTCTCCTTTGAAAGTTCTCTGTAGCCCTTGTGTCTGACAAAAGCAAGCCCTTTCGCTCAAGGAATCGGCTAGGGCTCGGCTAATTGAGCGCGGCGGCTTGCAGAGGAAGATTGCGGAACGAAAGAGCTTCCGACATGGCTTGTTGCGAAATCTCCTGCTCGGCAGAAAGGTCGGCGATGGTACGCGCGACGCGCAATGTTCGATAGTATCCTCTTGCGGAAAGCGAGAATTGGGAGGCGGCTTCTCGCAAAAGATCGAGCGCCTCTGTCGAAGCATCGACAAAGTGTTCGATGTCTGCTGCGGGCA
>JABAAD010000007.1:239-14121 GCA_014238935.1 Alphaproteobacteria bacterium | reverse complement strand
GACAGCGTTTCCTGTCGGCACGCAATGTTGCAGTTCGACGCAGCCGATCTCGACGATCTTGTGCCCCTGCAGCGCGTCCAGCCCTGTTGTTTCCGTATCGACGACGATTTCGCGCATCACTGCCTGTTGCGGTTTGTCATCGGACAAAGCCCTTGCTGATTTTTTTGCGCCACTTCCTCCAAAAGATATACAGCGTCAGAGCGCGAAATGCGAAGAACAGGTACAGCGCGACCCACAGCCCTGCGTTGCCGAAGAGGGCGGTGAGCGGCAGCGCGCAGAGCACAAATCCCGTTGCCGCCAACGCCATGCCGACCATGATTTCGCGGGTTAGGGTTAGTCCGAGAAAGATTCCGTCCCACGCGTATGCCCAAACGGCGACGACGGGAACGAAGACGGCAAACCATCGGTATGCGGGAGCAGCTGCGCGCACCGCTTCGAGATCGGTGAATCCCGCGACGATGGGCTCGAAGGCGAGGGCGTAGACGAGGGCGAAGAGAAGGGCAAAGATGCACGACCACACGAAGACGACGCGCACGACCGAGTCGACGGAAGTCAAGCGAGCAGCCGAGCGGTCAGCCCAGCTATCATTCAAGCGTTTCTTTTTGCTTGCTTGCCGTGCGACCTGTTCGCCTGCCATCGCCTCGCCGGCGAGCGCGAATCCGTCGAGTGCGTAGGCGGCGATCTCGATCAACTGCCGCAGAATGGTGTTGACGGCAAGCGCGATGTTGCCGACCGAAGCCGAGAGAAACCAAAAGAACTGGAAGGCGAGCAGCATGCACAGCGTGCGCAAGAAGATGTGCGTGTTGATGGTAAAAAATCTTTTGACCTCGTGAAAATCGAGAAGGTCTGCGCGCGCGATCCTGCGCGTCAGTTGGAGGTGGGGGGAGCGCGACAGGATTCTCACGACGCAGACGAGCGAAAGAACGGCACCGAGGATTTCCGCTGTCACCGTAGCCCACGCGATTCCTGCGACTCCCCATCCGAATCCGAAGGCGAACAGAGGGCTCAAGACGATGTTCGCGGCGATGACGAAGGTTTGGATCAGCATCATCAAGGCGCTGCGATTGATTCCCAAAAACCATCCGTAAAAGGCGTACGAGGCAAGCGCGAAGGGCGCGCCGACAAAGCGGACGACGAGATATTGCGCGAAGGGCTGCGTGAGCGTTTTGTCTTGCACATAGAGCTCGACTGCAAAAAAGACGAGCAGGGGAGAGAGCAGGAGGAGGAGCAATCCCAGCGTCGCTCCGAAGCTTGCGCCGCGCAACAGCGAGAGTCTCACGCCGCGTGCGTCTTTTGCGCCGAGCGCTTGGGCTGTCACCCCTGTCGTTCCCATGCGCAAGAATCCGAAGAGCCAAAAGACGAAATGGGCGAAGATGCTTCCCAAGCCCACGGCGGCGAGGAAGACTACGCCCGGCATGCGTCCTGCTACGGCGGTGTCGACGACCCCCAAGAGCGCGATCGTGACATGCCCTGCGATGATCGGCGCGGCGCGGCGCAGGCAGTCCTGCATCGACGGCGATCGGAAGAAGGACGCAAGCCTTCTTGTTTCGTCAATCGAGCGCGACAACATAATCGGGGTCGATTCGGTCGATTCGATAGACGCCCTTGTTCGGAAAACGGTGAGCGTGTTCTTCTCGCAACCGACGACGCGTCCCTCACTGAGCTGACGGTGTTTGCACGGGTCTCCTGTCTTCAAGACGTTTGTCTTCCAAACCTTTGCCTCCCCCTGCGATTGGGAGTGCGCTTTCTTCGCGGGCATAAAATTATCCGTGTGCGCGTTCGAGGGCTCTTCTTCCCAAGAAGAGGACAAATCGGGTCGGGCTTGCCACCCCTCGTCCGTATCGTCGAGGTCGTAGACGACGGTCTCGTCGTGCGCGACGACATCCTTGGGAATCTCTTTGAGAAAGCGGGAGGGCTCGGCGGTACGCATGTGTCCGAAGATGTGACGCACGCGCGCATAACCTATCGTCACATACTTTCGTGCGCGCGTGAGCGCTACATAGGCGAGGCGGCGTTCTTCTTCGAGTGCCTTCTCGCCTTTTTCCTGCAGGCTGCGTTGCATCGGAAAGAGTCCTTCCTCCCACCCCGGCAGGAAGACGGCATCGAACTCCAAGCCCTTTGCTGCATGCATGGTCATGATCGAGACGCGACCTATCTCGTCGCCCTCTTCTCCGTCTGCGACCAAGGCGACATGCTCCAAAAAGCTTTCCAAACTCTCGACCTCATCCAGCGCAGAGTAGAGCTCGCGGATGTTGTCGAGGCGTGTCTGCTCGTCCGCCTTGCCGTGCCAATGCTGCGCGTAGTTCGATTGCAAAACGATAAGTTCGACAAGGTTGCGTAAAGGCATCTCGTCCGCCTGCTTGCGCCAAACCTGCAGCTTTTTACACAGCTCGCCCAGCGCGTGAGCGGCGCGTCCCTTTACGATGCCTTGCTCCAACAGCGCTGCTACGGCTTCCTGCATCGGCAACCCTTGCGCTTGAGCGAACTTTGCCAACTTCTGCAAGGTGATCGTTCCCAGCCCTCGCGCCGGCTTGTTTGCAATACGCCGAAACGCCAAATTGTCGGCGCTTTGATGCGTCGCGCGCAGGTAAGCTGTGACATCGCGTATCTCTTCGCGCTCGTAGAACCGTGCACCGCCGACGACGCGATAGGGAATGTCCTCGAACAGAAAGGCTTCTTCGAAGGCACGCGTCTGCGTTCCTGTCCGCACTAGGACGGCGATCTGTCCGTAGCCGATCGCATGCCTTTGATGCAACGCCTCGATCTCTTCTACGATGGAGCGCGCTTCACTTCTGCCGTCGTAGAATCCTCGTATGGAAATTCGTTCCTGTGCGCCAAAACCCTCCTGTTTTGTCCACAGAGTTTTGCCCATGCGTTGCTTGTTCCGCCGAATCAGTCCTGCTGCGGCGTGCAGGATGTGCGGCTGCGAGCGATAGTTGCGTTCCAAGCGAATGACGCGCGCTTGCGGGAAGTCTTTTTCGAAGCGCAAGATGTTGCCTACCTCTGCTCCGCGCCAGCCGTAGATCGACTGGTCGTCGTCGCCGACGCAACAAATATTCTTGTGTCCTTCGGCGAGCAGGCGCATCCAAAGGTACTGGGCTATGTTCGTGTCCTGATATTCGTCGAACAACAAATAGCGATACTGCTCGCGGCACTGGCGCAAGATGTCGGCGTTGTTGCGAAAGAGCTCGACGCAATGGAGGATCAGGTCTCCGAAATCGCACGCGCCCGCCGCAAAAAGGCGCTGCTGGTAGAGCCGATAGATATCGCGTGCGCGTCCCTCTGCTTCTTCGTCGGGAACGGCGGCGGGCTGGAGGGCGCGGTCTTTCCATCGTTGGATCAACCACCCCCAACGACGCGTCGCGCTGGGATCGGATTCCTGCGACAGATCTTGCAAAACTTCTTTCAGAAGTCGCCTTTGGTCGTCCGTATCGACGATCGTGAAATCACGACGCAATCCTACGGTCGCGGCGTATCGTCGCAACAGCTTGACGGAGAGAGAGTGAAAAGTGCCGAGCGCCATACGATGCGTCTCTGCGCCGAGCAACGATTCGATGCGCCCGACGATCTCGCGCGACGCTTTGTTGGTAAAGGTTGCAGCCAAAATTTGCGAGGGATACGCGCAGCGTTTCACGACAAGCATCATCGTGCGCACGGTGAGCACGCGCGTCTTTCCCGTTCCCGCGCCGGCAAGCACGAGCAGCGGTCCCTCCAAACATTCGACAGCTTCGCGCTGCTTGTCGTTCAGCGATGCCAGCCATTGTTGTTCGAATTGTGCCTGATCGATCTCCACCCGTCCTTCCTTTGCAAAGTTTTTGTTTATAGGTTATGTTTTACTCACATTGACTCTGCAAAGGCAAACTACTCGCGCTATGGTGAGTTTTTGCCTCGCGTTTGTTTTGTTTTTTTTCATGTCCGATTCTCACCGCGCATCGATCGAATCTTACTGGGAGGAACGCGACACGCTTTCCCCCTCTTCTTCTTCTGCCCGCGCCGCCGTCGATGCGGTGTTGGCACGGCTGGACGCGGGCGAGCTTCGCGCCGCCTCCAAACAGACGACGCCACAAGGCGAGTCGTGGGTTGTCTGCGAATGGGTCAAGAAAGCGATCCTTCTCTCGTTTCGTCTGGCCCCGCTCAAGACGGTCGCAGGCGCGCCGCAGGGCAGCTGTTGGTGGGACAAGGTCGACAACAAATTTCTCGACTGGCAAGAACCCGAGTTTCGCAACGCCGCCTTTCGTGCCGTTCCGAACTGCGTCGTGCGCCGCGGTGCCTACATTGCCCGCGATGTCGTCCTGATGCCTTGCTTCGTCAACATCGGTGCCTATGTCGACGAAGGAACGATGATCGACACATGGTCTACTGTGGGTTCTTGCGCGCAAATCGGCAAGCGCGTGCATGTCTCAGGCGGCGCGGGTATCGGCGGTGTGCTGGAGCCCTTGCAAGCCTCTCCTGTGATCGTCGAGGACGATTGTTTCATCGGTGCGCGCTCGGAAGTCGCCGAAGGGGTGATCGTGGAACGAGGCAGCGTGATCGCTATGGGTGTCTTCTTGGGACAATCGACGCGAATCGTCGATCGCAGCAGCGGCGAGGTGCATGTCGGTCGCGTGCCGGCAGGATCTGTCGTCGTGCCGGGCTCGCTGCCTGCACGAACGCCTCTGCTTGCCAACGGCGATGTTGCGCCGAACTTAGCTTGTGCCGTTATCGTCAAACGAGTCGATGCAAAGACAAAATCAAAAACCGCCATCAACGACCTGCTCCGAGACGCATTGCTCCAAGCGTAAGAAAGCAGGCATGAGGGAGCGTGCAAAACATATCAACGACGAGCGTTTCGACCGCTCTGCGATTGCGTGTGCGCGCTCTTCGCCTCTACGCTTGGCGCAATCCCTCGTGCGTGCGTGCACGACGACCCCTGCTCGAGGAAAGATTTTCGACGAGGTCGGCTCAACCTTGGAGACGGCGGGCTTTGCCGTTCGTCGCTACCGCTTGGGAACAGGGATCGATGCGACCGACAACCTCTACGCACGCGCGGGTACGACAAAACCCGTGTTCGTCTTCTGCGGACACCTCGATACTGTTTGTGCGGGAGATGCCGCGCTGTGGTCGTCGCCTCCTTACGCCGCGGCGGTGAAAGACGACATGCTGATCGGCAGAGGCAGCGTAGACATGAAAAGCTCGGTCGCAGCTTTCATCGCTGCCGCGCACGACTTCTTGGCGGAAGAGAACTTGACGCGCGGCTCGGTCGTCGTGCTACTGACGGGCGACGAGGAGGGCTCGGCGCGTTTCGGCACACGGGCACTGCTCGAAGCGTTGGAGGAGAAAGACAAGGACTTCGACGCCTGCTTGACCGGCGAGCCCACCAGCGAACGCAGGTTGGGCGATCGCATTAAGATCGGACGACGCGGCTCGTTGAGCCTGCGCTTGCGCGTGCACGGCAAAGCGGGACACAGCGCCTATCCGCACTTGGCGGAGAATGCTGCGCACAAGTTTCTGCCTTTTTTGCACGCGCTCTCGAAGCTTTCGTTGGACGCGGGGACGAGCGACGGCATGTTCGAAGCCTCCACCTTGCAGATAGCGAGCTTGTCTACGGACACGCATGTTTCGAACATGCTGCCTGGCAGCGCCGAGGCATTGGTGAGCATTCGTTACAATCCGCTCCACGACGAAGAAAGCCTGCTCGCCTTGCTACACGAGAAGGCGAGCGAGCATAATATCGATGTGGATACGGAGCGTTTGTCTGGCGCGAAGGTTTTTCTCACGCCCGCCAACGCCTTCAGCGGACTTGTCGCCTCTGCGATCGAGGAGGTGTGCGGACTGACGCCTTGTTTGTCGACGCAAGGCGGCACTTCGGATTCGCGCTTTCTCTACAGCCTCTGTCCGACTTTGGACTTCGGTCCCGTCGGTGCCAGCATGCATGCGATCGACGAGTGTATTCCGCTCGAAGATTTGGAGCGGCTGAGAGATATTTATCATGTTGTTTTGAGGAAATTTTTTTCGTCATGATTCTCATCGAAGAGCTGCTGTCGTTGGATGCGATCTTCGTTTCGTTGAAGGCGCGCTCGCGCCGTCATGCTTTCGAGACGATGCTCGATCGCCTTGGGGAAAGCCACGCGTTGGATCGCGCGCGTGCGTTGGGGTTGTTGTTGGAGCGCGAAAAGCTGGGATCGACGGCGATCGGCGGCGGTGTCGCGCTACCACACGCATTGGTCGAGGAAATCGACGGCGCGTTGGGCTGCTTCGCGCGTCTCGACAAACCGATTGGCTTCGATGCGCCCGACGACAAGCCCGTTGATCTTCTGTTCCTGCTGCTTGTCGATACGGCGCATGGAGCGCAGCACGCGCGAACGATCGCGCACATTTCGCTGGTTATGTCGCAAAAGCCCCTGCAAGAGGCGTTGCGGCGTGCCAAGAGCCGCGACGAGATTTTCGAGCTGTTGAAAAGCCACGAGCACAAGGCTACTCGCGGCTGATGTCGCGCAGCTCGATTCGCTGTCTTGAGGTGGAGGAACTTTCGTGCGCGACGGAAGATCGACTTCTGTTTTCCGATCTGTCCTTTTCTCTCGACGAGGGCTGCTTGACGACGCTCCGCGGCGCGAACGGCAGCGGCAAGAGTTGCTTGTTGCAAAGTCTGTGCGGCGTGGCGCAGCAGGGCATTCGCACGAAGGGGCGCGTGCGATACCGAAACCGCCTCGTCTCTTTCTCCGAGCTGGCTTACAAGGCGATGCTAGTCGGACACCGCGCTCCCTTTCTGAGTGGGTTGAGCCTTTTTGAAAACTTGCGTTTTTGGGCAAAGATCTTCTCGCCGCGCGAACACGAAACGACGCTACCTTCTGCCGCGCGCTGGTTTGCGCTCGAAGACTTTTGGCACCTCTCCCTCTCGCGCTTGTCTGCAGGCGAGCGTCAGCGCGGCGCGCTTGCGATGTTGGCATTGAGACCGCACGCGAGATTGTGGTTGCTCGACGAGCCGCAAGCCTCGCTCGACGCACGCGCAAGGCGAGGGCTGCATCGCTGCCTGCTTGCACACTTGGAGCGCGGCGGGGCAGCCGTCGTCGCTTTGCACGAGAGCCTGCCTTTGAGCTTGCAAAGCAAAGTGCGTTGCGACCTCACGCTGGCAGCAGGAGGCAAAGGGTATGGATGACAACGGACAGCAACCCTTCTGTGAGCCTCGTGCACGGCTCTACGATTCGTGGGTCGTCTTCTTTGCTCTGCTTGCGCGCGAACGAAAACTGGCGTTGCGCGAGCGTAGCGGCTTGTGGCTCGCGCCGTCCTTTGTGCTGTTGGCAAGCGCGACGCTGGCGTTCGGAGTATCGAAGCTTTCGCTCTCCTCGCCCGTGCTGTACGCGGCAAACAGCGGCTTTCTGCTGTGCTTCGCCTGCATGCTGGGTTTGGAGGGATGGCTCACGCGAACAGGAGAACGCGAGAGTCTTGTTATGTATGCGCTCAGCAGTCAAAGCTGGCTTGTGTTCGTCGTTGCGAAGTTTGCAAGCTTTCTCCTTCTGCGAGGCGTGCCCGCCGCGCTTGCAACGACAAGCTCGGTATTGTTTTACCCGCGCCTCGAATCCTCCGTGCTCGAAGCTGTCTCGCTCGCGTTTCCCATAACGCTGTTGTGCGCGACCGCCTTGTCCGCCATCGGATTGTTAATCACAACGCTGACGCTACAAGCTCAAACGCGCGCCGAGAACGCCTTGTTGCTTGCGCTGCCGCTTTTTCTGCCTTCTTTGCTTTTGGCGATGTCGTGTTTGGCAAGCGGGCTAGGGCGCAATTCACACTCTGCGACTGCGAACGCCCTAGCCGCCCCCTTCGTTCCTTCGTTGCTGCTTTTGTGCGGCAGCGTCTTTTTGTCGCTCGCCCTGCTGCCCGTCTGTGCGTTGCTGCTTGGCGCTGTTTCTCGCTCGCGTTGCGGGGGGGAAAAGCCGTAAGATGGTCTTTTTCGAGGCGCGTGATGAAGTCACTTCTTCGATGGACGAACCCTTCCTCGGCAAGCAAGGTCGCAGCGTGCCTGCGCGTTCCTTGTCTGCTCGGTGCGTTGCTCCTCGGGGGAACGGGGCTAGTTTGGGGATTCTTCTTCGCTCCCGCCGACGAACTTCAAGGCGAATCGGTACGCATCATCTATCTGCATGTTCCCGCAGCAACCCTCTCGACGCTGCTCTACGGCGCGATGGCGGTAGCGTCGCTGGGCTTTCTCGTGCTGCGCCTCCCCAGCTTCGCGCTCGTCTGCCGCGCGGTTGCTCCGACAGGACTGCTGATGACCACGCTGTGCCTGGTCACAGGCTCGATGTGGGGAAAACTGAGCTGGGGAGCATGGTGGGTGTGGGACGCGCGTCTAACATCGTTGCTCGTGTTGTTCTTCCTCTACATCGGCTACTTCGCCCTCGAAAGCCTTTTTGCCGACGCTGCACGCGCGCGTATTGCAACCTCGGTGTTCGTGCTGGTGGGTGCCGTCGATCTTCCCATCGTCAAGTTCTCGGTCGAATGGTGGTACAGCCTGCACCAACCCGCAAGCCTGTTGCGCAAGGGCGGCAGCAGCATTCATCCCGAGCTGTTGCAACCTCTGCTGCTCTGTATCGCAGGCGCAACGTTGTTTGCGGCTTGGGCGAGCTTCACGGCGTTCGAAAACATCTCGATGCGCACGCGCTTGCGACGCTTGTCGCACCCCTTTTTCTGATCTCTCGTTTGCGATGACGGAACTCTCGTTTTGGAATTCTATGCTTGAGCGCGTCGTCTCTCTGCCTTATCTGGTGCTCGTGGCGTACGGCGTTTGCTTGTGTGCGCTACTGCTGTTCTCGGTGCGCTTGCTGCGAGAGGGTGCGAGATTGCGCCGTGCGCTTAGCGAAAGCAAGGGGGGTTGATCGATGCCTTCTGGCAAATACAGATACTGGCGGCGGCGGCAACGGCTGACCGCTGTGGTCGTGTTGCTCGTCTGCTTGGGTTTGGGAACGACTTTCGTTCTGAGCGCCTTGCGCGACAACATCGTCTTCTTCCTTGTGCCTTCGGACATCAAAGCGCGTCTTGCGGAGGGAAGTTGGAAGGGAGGTCGCGTTCGACTGGGAGGGCTTGTGGTCGCGGGCAGCGTTGCGCGCGACAAGAACAGCGGCGAAGTGCGTTTCGTCGTCACGGACGGCGCGGCGCGGATTGCGGTGCGCTATCGCGGAATTGTGCCGGATCTGTTTCGAGAGGGTCAGGGAGTCGTCGCGACGGGCACGCTCCACGCCTCGAGGGCTGACGGACATTCCTCCGAGTCTTTGCTGCTGGAAGCCGAACAAATTCTGGCAAAGCACGACGAGTACTACATGCCACGAGGGCTGAAAAAGGCTTTGAAGACGCGCGACCTTTGGCGCGAGCAACCCTAATTTTAGAGATACGGGCAAAAAGAGACTATGGGCGTCGAAATTGGTCACTACGCGTTGGTGTTGGCTTTCTGTACCTCCTTGGCGTTGGCTTTCCTGCCTGCGCTGGGGTTGGTCGAAAAGGGAAGGCTGGGCGGTGTCTTCGCGCCTGCCTTGTCGTTGGCGCGTCCTTTGGCGGTGTCGTTGTTCGCGCTGTGTTTGTGCGCTTGCGCGATGTTGCTACGGGCGTTCTACACGAGCGATTTCTCGGTGTTGCTCGTGTGGCAACATTCGCACTCGGAGAAACCGACGCTCTACAAGATCGCCGCGATGTGGGGCAATCACGAGGGCTCGATGCTGTTGTGGGTTTTTGTCTTGTGCCTGTTCGCGCTTGCGCTCGCTTTCTCGGATAGAAAGCTCTCTCGCCTGACCCTTCTGAGTCTGTGCGTGCAAAGCTGTCTTTGTGCGCTTTTTTTGGCTTTCGTGCTGTTGTTCTCGAATCCCTTCGCTCGTCTGTTTCCCGTGCCTTTCGACGGAGAGGGACTGAATCCGATTCTTCAGCATCCCGCGTTAGTTTTTCATCCTCCGATGCTCTACTTGGGCTATGTGGGACTTTCGGCAGCTTTCAGCGTCACTTTGGCAGGGCTGTTGCTCAACGACTGCACGCGCGAGTGGGCGCGAAAGACCCGTCTGTGGACGCTTACGGCATGGTGCTTCTTGGGCGCAGGAATCGCGCTGGGCGCTTTTTGGGCTTACGAAGAACTGGGCTGGGGAGGCTTTTGGTTTTGGGACCCCGTCGAGAACGCCTCGCTCATGCCGTGGTTGCTTGCAACCGCAGCGCTGCACGCTCTTCGCTCGTACCTTGTGCGGCAAAGGCTGTTCGCTTGGGCGGTGCTGCTCGTGTTGCTCGCCTTCAGCGCAAGCCTGCTCGGCACCTTTCTCGTGCGCTCAGGCGTGTTGGTATCGGTGCATAGTTTTGCAAGCGACCCCTTGAGAGGGCTGGTCATCCTGCTCTGCGCCAGCCTGCTGACCTGCGCAGCCTTGGCGTTGTTCGCGTGGCGCGTGGGAGGAAAAAACACAAGTCCTCCTCAACCTTCTCCCCAGCTTTCCCCCCAGCTTTCGTTGCCTCTTTTTTCACGCGAGAGCGCGCAGCTGTTGAACGCGCTGCTGTTGAGCTTGTGCGCGGGGCTGGTCATGCTTGCAACCTTGTATCCTTTGTTCTTTGAATTTTTTACAAGCCAGAGTTTGTCGATAGGTCCTCCTTACTATGGAATTGTGCTTTCTCCGTTTTTTCTTTTTCTTCTAGTCGTGTTGGGCTTTCTGCCCGTTTTGGGATGGGGAGGCAGTTCTCGAAGGCGGATCAAACGGCATCTGACACGCGTGGCACCTGTTGCTTGCGGTTTCGGACTGGCGTTTTTTCTTTTTAGCCGCACGAGCGCGACCGCGGCGTTAGCGAGCGCTTTGGGCGCGTGGGCTTTGTTGGGTGCCTTCAAAACGAGATCGGCAAGCGACGCGCGTGGTAGCGCGCTTGCGCATGCGGGTGTCGGCATTCTTGTGATTGCGATCGCGGGAGCGAGTCTGAGCGGTGTCGAGAAGTTTCGCACGATGCGCGAAGGAGAGCGGATAACGCTCAGCACCCCTTTATTCTCCGAGACTTTAGAGTTGCAAGAGATCTTCGAGCGCAGGGGTGTCAACTACACGGAGCAAGGAGCGCGTTTCGCCTTTGTCGATTCAAAACGCGCGGCGCTTTTGCCTTCGCGTCGCATCTACGCTCCTCGAGGCTTGGAGACGACGGAGGCAGCGATCGATCGCTCGCTTTTGCGAGACATTTATGTCACAATGTCACGCGTGGAGACGCACGGAACGACAAGCGATTCTGACGAGGTGATGTCCGTGCGCGTGCAAGGCAAGCCCTTGATGTTTTGGGTTTGGATAGGGGCGATCGTCATGGTTTTGGGCGGAGTTCTCTCCTTGTTGTCCAATGTTTTGAAATCCAACACACGCTAACCACCAACACGCGATAGCGCCGATGCGATTTTCTCTCATTCCCCTTTTTGCTTTCTGCGTTGTCGCGGGCTTTTTGGGCTACTTCTTCCTGCCCGAGCTGATGGAGGGCAAGCGAAGCATATCTCTGCGTAGCATAACGGAGAGTCGCATGCGCGTCGTGCCGCGCTTTCGTATTCAAGCGCTCGCCGAAGAGAGCGCGAGTAACATGGGCATTATGAGCGATACCGTTCTCTCTTCTCATGGTTCTCCGAGCGTCGTGAATTTTTTTGCCAGCTGGTGCCAGCCCTGCCTCGCCGAGCATCCTTTGTTGGTAGAATTGTCGGACAACAGCCAATTGCGCCTCTTCGGCATCGCGTGGCGCGACAGCGGCGACAAGGCACAGGCGTGGTTGCGTCAGCACGGCAATCCCTTTTTTCTGGTCGGCATCGATCCCGACAGCAAGGCGGGGATCGAATGGGGCATCGCCGGTGTTCCTGAGACCTTCTTTTTGGACAGGTCGGGAACGATTCGCTTTGTCCACACAGGACCTCTGACGCGAGAAAGTCTCAACAAGGGGTTGAAGGCGATTAAGGTCAACTCTGGCTCTTGACCTCGCCTGCAATGCGTACAATCTCGACAAACGCTGCGTTTTTCTCTGCTCTCAGCGTGCTGGCTGCGCTCACCCTGTATCCGACGACGGCGCAAAGCGACCAACCGAGCGTATCGGACGAGACGCTCGACGGTCGCCTGCAAGCCCTCTACCGCCAAATCCGCTGTCCCGTCTGTCCTGCGCAACCCATCTCGGAATCCGAAGCGCCGCTCAGCCGCATTCTCAGAGAGGAGCTGCGAGAGCAAATCGTCGCGGGCAAAAGCGAAGAAGAAGCGCTGTCGTGGCTAGTCGAACGCTACGGCGAAGGAGTCCTTCTAAGACCGCGTTTTGATAAGGCAGCCCCGCTGTGGCTCGCGCCCGTATTGTGCGCGCTCATCGCCCTCGCCGTACTGCGCGCCTACACAAAGCGGCGGCGCGCGGATATCCGCTAGAACTTGCGCTGATCCTTGTCGCATGAAGGCTGTGCTGCTGTTTTTTTTGGGTGCAAACTTGCTGCTGCTGGGCGCGTGCGCCGTCGCCTTGCCGAAAGGAAGAAGGCTGATGCCGATGATCGGCTTGGGATTGTTTTTGCCGGGGCTGTCCTTGATGCTGTACGCGCATCTCGGACAAATTTGGCTTCCCGACCACCCGCTACACCAGCGCGAAGAGCTTGCGCGACAAGGCGAGCGTGATGTCGATGCGGCGGCGAAGGATGCGCAGAAGGCTTTCGCCGCGCTTTCGCCTGAAGAGCGCGCAGAGCGTATTCGCGCTATGGTTTCATCCCTTTCGGAAAGACTTTACCGCAACGGCGGCACGCCGCAAGAGTGGCTACGTTTGGCACGCGCACAGAGCGCGCTCGGCAAAAAAGAGAAAGCGCGCGATGCGCTGAGACAAGCGGAAGAACGCCACCTCGGTCTCAGGACGCAAAAAGTATGGCTCGCGGCTTCCGTCGCCGTTTTGCTGGCATCCCCCTTGGACGACAAGGACAAACAGCGCGTGAGACGACAGCTGACAGAGGCGAAAGCTTTGTTCGGCAGCTCCGATAGCGACATCAAAACTCTTGAAGAAAAGCTCCTTCCTCTGTTACAATAGGAAATAATTTTTACGAGGATTTTCCCGTGTCGCCTGCTGTTGCTGATCGTCCTCCCTCTCGTCCGCTCGGCGATGTGTTTTCGCTTCTCCACGCCGTGCGCGCGAACACCTACGGTCAGATTGTCACGCGTCAGGTGTCGTTGTTCGGTTTTTTTTACAACAACGCGAGCTATATGCTCGAGCAGCGTGACGAGTGTCGTTTGCGTTTGCTTGGCTTTGTGGGCTATGTCGCCTATTCGGTAGAATCGGGCAGTTTGCGGCGTCACAGGACGCTTGCGACGATCGAGGAAGCAAATGCCGAAGCTTCTGCGCGCGCGCTTCCTGTTCGCTACCATGTCACGCCGCGCCAAATGATCTGCCTTGTTTGCGAGAACACGCTGGAGCGCAAGGCGGAGGAGTCGGATCTTTCGAAGGTTCTTGCGTTGGTCGTCCAAATCCTTCTCTTATGCGCACCGCTGACGGCGCGCATCGCCAGCTACGCCGTGCCCGGCGAAAATCTGCGCTCCTTCTAGGTCAAAGCCTTGTTGCCCGAAGGTTTCTACGATCTGCTTGTTGATCAGGTCGAATGCGAACAATCATTAGAGCAAACCCTCTTGTCGTTGCTCGAAAGCTTCGGCTATCGACGCATCGCACCCTCGTTGGTCGAATACGAGGATTCGTTGCTCGCTCACAGTACGCAGCGCGCGCAGAACGAACATTGCTTTCGCGTCGTCGATTCGGAGACGCAACGCATGATGGCGATTCGTTGCGACATGACGACGCAAGCCGCTCGGCTGGCGGCAACGCGATTGCGTTCGGAAGCGCGTCCTTTGCGCCTTTCTTACGCAGGCACAAGCCTCCGCACGCGCGCGCGCGCGAGCACGCCGCATCGTCAGTTCTCGCAGCTGGGTTG
>JABAAD010000007.1:0-229 GCA_014238935.1 Alphaproteobacteria bacterium | reverse complement strand
CAGCATCGAACAGCCGATCATCGAGCTCGCAGTACCGACGGTCGCACAAAAAATCTCTGCGGCGCACGGCTTGGACAAAGAACAGCAAGCCGTGCTGACGGAAAGCTTTGCCGCGCGCAACAGAGAGTCGTTGAACGGGCTTGCCGACAAGGGACTGGCACAAGCCTGCCGTGCGTTGCTCGCGTTGAGAGGCGAGGCACGCGCGACACTCGAAGCCTTGAGACGACTG
>JABAAD010000080.1 GCA_014238935.1 Alphaproteobacteria bacterium | reverse complement strand
GACATCAGTCGGGCACTCACGCGCTCGGGTTCGTCACGCATCTGAATGGTGTTGTTGTAGGACTTAGACATCTTTTGTCCGTCCAGCCCCGGCATCTTCGCCGCCGGCGTCAGCGGCAGAGGAGGACTACGTTTTGTTTCCGCCTCGTTTTTGTTGCTGATGGGCTTCGTTCAATCCTTGTACATCTTGAGAAAGTCTCGTCCTGCGGTCGTGATCGGCTTCGGAGGTTACGCCGCACTGCCTCCGATCTTGGCGGCAAATCTGACGAGGGTGCCTACGGTGTTGCACGAACAGAACGCCGTTTTGGGACGCGCGAATCGACTCTTGTTGCCCGGTGCGGATCGCATCGCCTTGTCCTTTCGCGCAACACGCCATGTGGAGGGCGCAGTGCAGCAGGGCTTGGCGGTGTGGACGGGTAATCCTGTACGCTTGGCTTTTCGACGCTTTGCCGCGCGGCGTTACGATGCAAAAAGCTTGAGCGAGGATGCGTCGGGGGAGAGCGAGCTTCGTTTGTTGATCTTAGGGGGCAGTCAGGGTGCCCGCCTTTTCGGCGACATCGTGCCCGAAGCTTTGGATGGGCTGCCTGAGGCGATACGCCGACGTTTGCGAATCTGCCATCAAGTGAGGAACGAGCAGCTGTTGCAAGTGCGCCGCTTTTACAAGCGCCGCGGCATCCACGCCGAGACGCGTCAGTTCTTTTCCGACATGGCGCAGCGTATGAGTTGGGCGCATTTGGTCGTTTGCCGCGCGGGAGCGGCAACCTTAGCAGAGTTGGCAACGGTGGGACGTCCCGCCATCTTGATTCCCTTTCGGCATGCAATCGACGATCACCAACGCGAGAACGCCTTGCGTTTTGTTCACGCAGGAGCGGGCTGGATGCTGCCTGAAGAATCTCTCTCGGTCAAAGTTTTGTCGCAGAAGATTGCAAACCTCTTTCAGCACGGAGATTTTTTACGCATGGCAGCACGTTGCGCCTCCCGTTTTTCGCAAAGTCGCGCGCAAGGTCGCACGCAAGGTCGCGCGCAAGCTCACGCAGAAGAGCGTCTCGTTGCCCTCGTACGCGAGTTGCTGGAGGACGCTCCTTCTTCGACTCCTTCTTCCCCTCCTTCTTCCAAGAAGGGGAAGGATCGCCGTTCTTTTCAACCCTCAAAGTCTTTGCCCTCGAAACCTTTGCGGAAGATGCCATGACGCCCCCCCCCCCACACAAGGCACGCCCCTTGCGCGAAGGCTTGGCAGCGGATGGCATCATCCACTTCACGGGCATCGGAGGCATCGGCATGTCGGGCATCGCCGAGACGATGCACAACTTGGGTTTCGTCATCCAAGGCAGCGATCGATCTTGGAACGCGAACACGACACGCCTGAAAGAACTGGGGGTCGCGCTCGTGTTGGACGACGGCGGCGCGGAGGCGTTGCGCATGGTGGAGCGCGCCTCTGTCTTGGTCTATTCTTCGGCTGTGCACGCACAACACGCCGAGCTGTGCTTTGCCCGAAGCGTGCGTATTCCGATCGTGCGTCGTGCCGAGATTTTGGCAGAGCTGATGCGTTTCAAGACGACGGTGGCGATCGCAGGCACGCACGGCAAGACGACGACGACATCGTTGGTCGCAGCGCTGTTAGAGCGTTGCGGTTTGGATCCAACGGTGATCAACGGCGGCATCATCAACGCCTTGGGTTCGAACGCGCGCAAGGGCGAGAGCGCGTGGATGGTCGTCGAGGCGGACGAGTCGGACGGCTCCTTTTTGCACCTGCGCCCGACGATCGCCGTAGTGACGAACATCGACGCCGAGCATATGGATCACTACGCCGACTTTGAATCTCTGCGTGCAAGCTTTCGTGATTTTGTGCACCGAATTCCTTTCTACGGCTTTGCCGTCATGTGCGTCGATCATCCCGTCGTCCAGCAAGTGATCGGCGAGATCGGCGATCGACGCGTGCTAACCTACGGCACGAGCCCGCAGGCGCTCTACCGCGCCGAAGATGTGCGCTTGGAGGGAACGCGCGGCATGCGTTTTTCGATCAGGGCTGTCGAGGAGGACCTTCTGTTGCGCGACCTCGCACTGCCAATGTTTGGCGAGCATAATGTCTTGAACGCCTTGGCTGCGGCGAGCGTGGCGCTGAGACTGGGGCTCGACAAGGAGACGATCGCGCGCGCGCTGGCAGAGTTCTCCGGCGTGAAACGTCGATTCACCGAAGTCGGACAAGTCGGCGGCGTGCGTGTCATCGACGATTACGCTCACCATCCCGTCGAAATTCGCGCCGTCTTGGCGGCGGCGCGTCCGCTGTTGGAAAAGCGCGCCAGCTTGCGCGCGGTCTTTCAACCCCATCGCTATACGCGTCTGAAGGCGTTGTTCGAAGACTTCTGCCGTTGTTTCAACGATGCCGACACACTCTACATCACAGAGGTCTATGCCGCGGGAGAGGAGCCAATCGATGACGCAACGAGCGCGAAACTCGTCGAGGGCTTGCGCACCTGCGGACACAGGGATGCGCGCCTCGTCTCTTCGTTCGAGGAGCTCAAGGCATCCCTGCTCGCAGAGGCACGCGAGGGAGATTACATCCTCTTCTTGGGCGCAGGATCGATCACCCAGTGGGCGCAACAATTTGCGCAAAACACAGAACAAGACGCAGAACACGAAGCGCAACGAACGGCAGAGAGCGCACCATGAGCGGTATCGAGAACAACGAGCGCGTCTTGTCGGAACATGCGTCAGATTTTGCGTCAGATTTTGCGTCAGATTTTGCTGCCGTGCGCGGTCGTCTTGTGCGCGATGCCGACTTGTCGCGCCGCGTGTGGTTGAAGTGCGGCGGTCGAGCGGCGATGCTCTTCGAACCTGCGGACGAGGAAGACTTGTTGTCTTTTGTCCGAACTCCGAACGACGCTCGCGGCGCTGTGTGCTACAGGGCTTTGGGACGGGATCCAATGTGTTGATTGCCGACGAAGGCGTGGAGGGCGTCGTCGTTGCTCTCTCGCGCTTGTCGAACATAAGTTTGTCGCAGGACGGCACGATCGAGGCGGGCGCGGGAGCGGGCTTGGGAACGCTCGCGCGCTTTGCCGGACGCGAGGCACGCAGCGGTTTGGCGTTCTTTGTCAGCATTCCGGGCACGGTCGGCGGAGCGGTCAAGATGAACGCAGGCGCAGAGGGCAGCGAGACAAGCGAGGTGCTGGTCGAGGCGCGCGTGTTGGATACGCGCACCGATCCTATCGTACAAACCCTTACCAGCCAAACCCTTGCCAACAAGGACTTTGCGTTTCGCTATCGCGGCTCGAACATCGAGGAGGGAATGATCGTCTTGAGCGCGCGTTTTCGCACGCATGCGGGCGACAAGGCGGCGCTTTTCGAACTCATGAAAAAGCTGAGCGAGAAACGCCGCCGCACGCAGCCCATTCGTGAAAAGACGGGAGGATCGACTTTCAAGAACCCCGACGGTCACAAAGCGTGGAAGCTGATCGATCAAGCTGGCATGCGCGGCGCACGCTACGGCGGTGCGGAGGTATCGAAGAAGCATTGCAACTTTCTTGTCAATACGGGAAAAGCCACGGGTGTCGATTTTTGGGCTTTGGGCGAGCGCGTA
>JABAAD010000079.1:3403-3631 GCA_014238935.1 Alphaproteobacteria bacterium | reverse complement strand
GTAATTTTTCGAGCTGCAATTTGTTTTGTACCCGAATAACAAGCCTGACGACAATCTTGTCAAAAAGATAGAGTAGTATTCTTTTCATGTCGTCTCCTAGCAGAAATCAGTTGACTTCGACAGCGAACCTCGCCGAAGACAGCGACAGATTAAGAAGCGCCGTGACAATTGTCAAATGTTTGTTCCTATGCGATATGATCCCTTGTGGAAAAAACAGAATAGGGTAAC
>JABAAD010000079.1:0-3393 GCA_014238935.1 Alphaproteobacteria bacterium | reverse complement strand
CTCCCATATGCAGTGTTTGTTCGATATCGGCGGTGCGCGAAGGGCCGCTCACGCAATGACAAGCCCAAAGCGCGCGATCCGAAGAAGAGGGTAGCGTACGCGTAAAAGCCTGCTCCAACGATCCGACAATGTCACTCTCTGCCAACAGAACGATATGCACCGTAGGCAAAAAGGTCAAGACAGCTTGCGCGCGCGTCCTGTTCGCAAAAACTAACGTTCCCGTCTCGGCAATCGCGCACGCCGCGCGCTGCAACGAAAAGGCGGGAAAGGGCGCGGCGAGAAAGTCCCTTCCCTCCACGCCCTCGCCGACCTCTGTCGGACGGCAGTAATCCTCAAGGTTTTTCAGAATGGCGAGCTTGTCCCAAAAAGGTTTCTCACCCGCATCGAACAGGAGGAGAGGCAGAGTCGCGCGCTTGGAGGATTTTTTGCCTTGCCGAGCCTCGAAAAAAGCCCGCAATACTTTGGCAAAAGTGTTTTTGCTCAAAGTTTTACCCTCCGCCAAGAACTGGCACGACAGAGCTTCGGCGCGCGCGATAAAACTAGCCGTCTTCCCCTGCGCTTGTTCGGCAAACTTCGGTAAAACGGGCTTAAGCAGAGCGGGTTCGGCGCGTGTTGAGGTCGCTTCGCCCTTCGCCTTTTCGCCCTTCGCCTTTTCGCCCTTCGCCTTCTTTGCGCCGCGCAGCCGCGCGATGATCTTCGCACGCGATTCTGCGTTTCGTTGTTCGCTTAAAACAGAGGACATCATCGTCTACGGGAGTCCTTGTCGTAAGAGTCCTCGTGCGCCGCGAGTGCCGAACGCGCGCTACGGTTGATAGGAAAATCGCGCGTCTTCGTCCAGCCGCCGAGCCCCGGCAGAAAGGCGACATGCCCCACATGTCCTTTCCCTCGCGCCGCCAACTTCAACAGACGCAAGGCGCAGGCAAGAAAGCCTCGGTAGAGTCGAGGATGGGCAAACAAAAGGCGCACAAACATACAGCCGATTTTTGTCTTCCAATCGCTTGTGTTTTTGGGACGCTCGAAGTCTCGGTTGCGCAACTTGCGCATCAGGGAGGTGAGCGGAATGCCGACCGGACAAACTTCGACACAGCGTCCGCAAAAAGACGAGGCGTGCGGCAACGGCGCGACCCTCTTCTTCAAACGCGCATCCCCCCCCGCCTCGGCGAGCAAGGGGGTGAGAACTTTTCCCATCGGTCCGCTGTAGACCCATCCGTAGGCGTGTCCGCCCACCGAAGTGTAGACGGGACAATGGTTCAGGCACGCGCCGCAACGGATGCAACGCAACATGTCGTGCCAAGGACCTCCGTGCATGGCGCTGCGTCCGTTGTCCAGCAACACGACATGCATGTCCTTGTTCGCAGCCCCCGTGCCGCCGTAGAGACTGACATAGGTTCCCAAGCTTTGTCCCGTCGCACTGCGCGCCAGCACGCGCAAAACAGCAGCCGCGTCGCGTTCGTTCGCAACGATACGCTCGATACCCGCAAGCACGATGTGTCGCTCCGCCATAATTGCGCTCAAGTCGCCGTTGCCCTCGTTCGTCAGCAGCAACGCCGCGCCGCGCTCGGCGATCAGCATGTTGGTGCCGGTGATGCCGACCTCGGCACGCAGAAACTTGTTCCGAATGACGCGCCGTGCCTCTTCCACCAACGCTTGGCTCGATCGCACACGACTTCCTGAAGCGGAACTCCGCTTTCCGCCGTGATGATGGCGAAAAAGCGCGTCGATCTGCGCGCGCGTCTTGTGGACAGCGGGCGCGATGATGTGGCTCGGAATCTCTTCGGCAAGCTGTACGATGTACTCGCCCAAGTCGGTCTCGATAACTTCCGCACTAGTGCGCGACAAGGCTTCGTTCAGCCCTATCTCTTCGGACGCCATAGACTTGCCCTTGACGATGCGCTTCTTGCCCGCGCACAGAGCCAACACTGTCTCGCGCGCTTGGGCTGCCGTCTCCGCCCAATGGACGCTCACGCCTTGCGCGCGCGCTCTTTTTTCGAACAGCAACAACAAATCCGCCATGCCATCGACGGCACGCTCGCGCACCCGCTCTGCCGTATCGGTCAAGGCGTGCGCGTTTTCTATGGAGGCGAACGCTCGACTACGCGTTGCAAGGAAACCAGCACCCGCCTTGTCGAGCGCAGCACGCAGCGAGGGATTCTGCAGTGCCTTTGCGGCGTTGTCGTGAAAGCTGTTGACAGGGACATGCTTTTCACGCGCCAATGGGAAGGATTTCTTGGACAAAAGGTTTTTGGACAAGAGATTTTTGTTTGCTCAACAAGTCTGCAATGTGGAAAAACGAAAGGGGCAAGGCGCGTCTGCGTGCGCGTCCGGCGAGATGCAACAGGCAGCCGAGGTCGCTGCCGGCGACGACCTTCGCTCCGCTTTGTTGCAAGCGCGCAAGTTTGTCGTCTGCCATGCTGGTCGAGATGGCGCTGTTGGCGACCGAGAACTTTCCGCCGAAACCGCAACAGACCTCTCTATCGGACGCTTCGCGCACACGAAAGCCCTGCTCGACCAACAGGCTGCGCGCACAAGCGCCGCTGTCGTTGCATTCGCGCAAGCACGAACAGCTGTCGTGCCAAGTAAGGGCTGCAGAATTTTTCGAGAGGATGTTGGGAGAGGAGGTGGGAGAGGAGTTTGCGCGCGCTTTCCTCGTTTGAGGACGACTTCGGTGCAAGAATTCTGTGAGCTCCCAAGCTTTTTTTGCAAAGGACTCGGCTCGCCGTGCGTAAGGTGTGCCTGCCAGCAGTTGCGGATAGTGCCGCCTCAGCATGCCCGCGCACGAGCCTGATGGCACGACGACGGCTTCAAAGGGTTCGAAGAGTTTAAGCACGCGCACGGCTTGCAGCTCTGCTCCTTTTCTGTCGCCTGCGTTGTAGAGGATTTGTCCGCAACAGGTCTGCCGTCTTGGCAGCGCGGGAGGAGTGTTTTCGGGAGAGACGCGTGCGACTAGCGCACAAGTTGCACGCACCGTTTGCGGACGCAAGGCATCGGCGAGGCAGGTCGCCATGACGGCGATGTTCGAGGGAGCTTTGTCCGTCATGCGTGCCGTCATGCTTGTACCGTGTCTTTTTTTTGGGCTTTGTCGCGTTCAAAGAGTTCTCCGAGCTCTGAGGTCATGGCTTCGGCGAGGTCTTCGGCGTCTGCCAGCGTGACGGCACGACGGTAGTAGCGCGTTACATCGTGTCCGATTCCGATCGCCGAAAGTTCTATCTGCCCTCGCTCCTCGATGCGCTGGATGACCGCCTTCAGGTGACTCTCCAAGTAGTGCGAGGGATTGACCGAAAGCGTCGAATCGTCGACGGGCGCGCCGTCCGAGATAACCATAAGAATTTTGCGCTGTTCAGGGCGACGGGCGAGCCGCCGTTCTGCCCACAGCAGCGCTTCGCCGTCGATGTT
>JABAAD010000078.1 GCA_014238935.1 Alphaproteobacteria bacterium | reverse complement strand
ATGTTCGCCCTCATGGGAGCGGGCATGGCAGCCCCTCTGCTGTTGGCAGCCCTCTATCCGAAAAAGGTTGCAAAGATTCTTCCCCCCCCAGGCGCGTGGTCGGAGACATTACGCAAAACGCTCGCGCTCGCCGTCGGCGCAGCCTCCTTATGGCTTTTTTCCATCTTCGCCAAACAGCTCTCGCTCACCGCTGCCTGCATCCTCGCCGCTGCCACGCTATTCGTCGTCCTCGCCTTGCGCAAGCGACAACAAGCGAACGCACGCAGCGCCTCCCACCCCAAATATCGAACAAAGCATCGAGCCAAGTATAGATCCCTCGCTTCCGCACGACTCGCTCTGCCCCTCGTCCTTCTTTTGGCAAGCCCCGTCTTCGTCGCCGTCCTGCTGAGTTGGTTTCCACACGAAGGTCTGTTGCCAAAGAAGCCTACAAGGCAATCTCTGATAGAAGAGTCCTCTAAAGAATCTTATCGTGAGTCTTATCTTGGCTGGCAGCCTTTCGCGCCGGAGCGTATTTCCGACCTCTTGGCTGCCGAGAATCTTGTTGTTGTGAATGTCACCGCCGACTGGTGCTTGTCGTGCAAGGTGATCGAGCAGCGCGTCTACAAGTCTGCCGCCGTGCGCGAGCGGCTGAAGCAGTTTCAGCCGTTGGTGTTGATGCACGCCGATTGGACTTCGTACGATGCGCGCATCGGCTCTTTCATGCGCGCGCATCAACGCTACGCGATTCCCTTCACGGCATTGTTCGCACCCGCAGGCGAGGTGTTGCTGTTGCCCGAGCTGTACGGCAAACAGACCTTTCTCGATGCGCTCGCTTACGCCGATACCTTGCGCTACCGCCAAACGCACGGCGAGGCGAACGAGCGGTGACGCTGCCTCTCCTTCGTGTCGGCGAGGCTTTGCCGCGAGTTTTCTTCTTCGTGTTGAGGGAAGGGAAGGCGGAGCGTGTTTCTTCGACGCAGATTTTCGAGAGGGGACGCAGTCTTCTTTTCGGCATGCCCGGTGCGTTCACGCCGACTTGCTCGAATGACCACCTTCCCTCCATTCTGCGACAGCGAACAGCCCTCCTCCGCCAGGGCGTGGAACGCATCGCCTGCCTGACGACGCAAGATCCTTTCGTGATGCGGGCTTGGCGCGAGAGCTACGCAACGCTTGGAGAAGAAAAGAACGAGCCGCCGCTGTTGATGCTGAGCGATGCCTCGCACGAGGCGACGCGCGCCTTCGGCATGGAGACGGACTTGTCGAGCTTCGGATTGGGAAAACGTTGCCTTCGCTTCGCCGCCATCCTCGACGAGGGAGTGGTGCGGTGGCTTTCTGCGCCTGAGGCGCGCGGCGAGTGCCGTCTCAGCGACGCGACAGCCGTGCTCGATGCCTTGGCAGAGCAAGACTGACTTTGCAAGATGACAGGACACCCCATCGCCATCGCGTGCACGGCGGCGTTCCGCAACCAAGTGCTTGCGCTCGCCAAACGGCGGAGCGTGAGCGTCGGCGACCTGCTGCGTGCACTCGCCATTCTGCTGCCGCCGCAAGCGTTGGACGAGATGGCAGACCCCGGCGAGCCGCCGTTGCACGAACGCGACACCGTCGTCGTGAAAAGCGGGGTGCACAAAGGAGAAACCCTAAAACGCAAGCCGCGTCTGCAAGTGCGCTTGAAGGAAAACCTGTCGTTTCCCAAAGACCCCACGACATTACGCAAGGCGCTCGCGCTCGCCTTGGCGCTGGAAAAACAAGAGTGGGCGCTCTCCCTCGAAAACACGAAGCAGCGCGAGCAACGCCGAATGCGACACGGCAAGACAGAACAACGCGTCACCGAGCTGGAGCGCGGCATCGAGCGTTTGGCGTTCCGTCCCCTGCCCTCGAGTTGTCGCACGCTGGAAGATGCATGCTACATCTTCGGATTGCGCCCGAGCGTCCGCCCGAGCGAAGAGGTGGTGCGCCGCCGATTCCGCGACCTCGCATCCGTCTTCCACCCCGATGCCGTCAAAGGAGACCACGAGCGCATGAGCCAACTCAACCAAGCAATGCAACTCTTCAAAGACTACAATATCCTCTCGTCTTGAGATCCTTGTTATGAACTTGTTATGAACTTGTCATGAAATTTGCACGCCACGACAACGCAGAAATACCGTTTTGCAAAATGCAAGGGCTCGGCAACGACTTCGTCCTCATCGATGCGCGGCGAGCTGCGAACAACATCCGTCCCGATACCATGCTTGATTCGCTTGCCATCAAGCGCACGGCGGAACGGCGCCACGGCATCGGTTGCGACCAGCTGCTGGTGCTGACAAAACCCACGCACGCGGAAGACGCCTTCGACCTGACAATCTTCAACCCCGATGCCTCACGAGCGCAAGCCTGCGGCAACGGCACGCGCTGCGTCGCGCGCTATGTCTTCGACCACGACAAGAGATACAAGGGAAAACGAAAACTCTCGCTGTGCGTCGCAGGGCAGAGGCTACGCGTCGAACGACTCTCGGAGCGCGTGGTCGCAGTCGAGATGGGCGTGCCGAAGTTTTCCGCAGAAACCTTGGGCTTGACGAAACCCTGTCGAAACCAAACTTTACCGCTCTCCTTGCCGCTCGCGCAAAACATCTACAAGCAGGGCTACGACAAACCTGTCGGCGTGAGTATGGGCAATCCGCACGCCGTCTTCTTCTCCCGCAAATCCGATGCGCGCCTGAAACAAGACTTGTTGCGACACGGCGCAAAGCTTGAGAAGCATCCTCTGTTCCGCTTCGGCGCAAACATTTCTTTCGCGCGCTGCGAGGCGAGCGGAGCAAAGGAAAGCGCAGAGGTCAGCCTTTTCGTCTGGGAGCGCGGCGCGGGCAACACGCGCGCCTGCGGCAGCGCTGCCTGCGCAACCCTAGTCGCAGGCGTGCGGCGAGGATTGTTGCAGCGCGAGGCTTGCGTGCGTATGGAGGGAGGAGACTTGTTGCTCGCATGGCGTAGCGACGATGCGCCCGTCGTGATGACAGGACCCGCCGACTACGCCTTCTTCGGCACAACGCATTTATTAGCGTGAAACTTTTTGTATGAGATTTTTCGCAATGAAACTTTTCGCAATGAAACTTTTCGCATGATACCTGCGCCTCCCACTGCGACCTCTGCCCGCGCAGAACACAAGGTCTTCTCGTTTGGCTGCCGTCTCAACTACGCGGAAGGGGAGCAAATTGCTTCCCTGTTGCAAGGAGCGTCGGAAGAAACGAACCTCAAGCACGAGACGCTCGTCGTCAACACTTGTGCCGTCACGCACGAGGCGGAGCGTCAAGTTCGCCAAAAGATTCGCCGTCTCCACCGCGAGCGTCCGCACGCGCGCATCGTCGTTGCGGGTTGCGCTGCGCATCTGAACGCCGATACCTATCGCACGATGGAGGGCGTTGTGAAAGTTCTCGGCAACGACACCAAGCTGCGCAAAAGCAGCTACGCAGACGACGGAAGAGAGACCCCATTGCCTCGTGCCGAGCGCGAGAGACACACGCCTCTGTTGCCGCCCGATACGGAGGGCGGACGGATATTCCAACGCACGAGGTTTGTGCTGCCCGTCCAGCAGGGTTGCAACCACCGTTGCACCTTTTGCATGATTCCTTTGGCGCGCGGCGGTGCGCGCTCGCTGGCTGTCGAGCTTGCTTGCGAAAGCGTCGCGCGCGCTGTGGCACGCGG
>JABAAD010000077.1:294-3731 GCA_014238935.1 Alphaproteobacteria bacterium | reverse complement strand
CGGTGTCTTTTTGTTGGATATTTTTTTCCGCCCTGGCAGTACCAACCCGATCTACCGTGCTTTTCATCGTGTTGCGGATCCTTTTTTTCGTCTTCTTGCGCCCATAACGCCTGGGTTCATGCCGCCGTTTTTACTGCCTCTCTACGCCGCCTTTTGGACGATTGTCTTGCGCGTGCTTCTTTACATGCTTCTCTTCTCTTTGGGTCTTGCGCCGCACTTGTCTTGAGTTTGCGCTTTAGTTAATTCGTCGCGCAGATTTTTTTCAAGGCGTACAACTCTTCGAGAGCCTGCTTGGGGGTGAGCGCGTCGGGATCGATCGTCAGCAGGGTTTCAAGCAGGTTTTGCGCTCGCTCAGACAAAGCCTCGTCGACAGAAGACTCCTGCGGCGCGGGCGGCGCGAGGGCTGGCGTGCCGTCTTGGCGGGAGGCGTTCTTCTCCAACGAGAAGAGGATCTGTCGCGCGCGCGTAAGGATGGGCTGCGGCAAGCCCGCTCGTTTTGCAACTTCGATGCCGTAGGAGCGTCCGACGGCTCCCTCTTCGACCTTGTAAGTGAAGGCGATAGAGTCCCCCTCCTCGATGATGGTCATACGCAAGGTCTCCAGCGGAGCGAGGCTTTCGTCGAGCGCCGTGAGCTCGTGGTAGTGGGTTGCAAACAACGTTCTTGACTCTGTTTTTCGCACGAGATGCTCGACGACCGCCCAAGCGATGGCGAGTCCGTCGTAGGTTGCCGTTCCTCTTCCGATCTCGTCGAGGATGAGAAAGGAGTGCTTCGTCGCTTGTCGCACGATCGCTGCGGTCTCCGCCATTTCGAGCATGAAGGTCGACTTTCCGCCTGCGAGGTCGTCGCTTGCGCCCATGCGCGAACAAAGCCTGTCTGCAATACCGAGCGTGCAACTCTTAGCGGGAACAAAGCAGCCGCATTGCGCCATGAGGACGATGAGGGCGTTTTGTCTGAGGTAGGTGCTTTTTCCCGCCATGTTGGGTCCTGTGATCAGCTTGAAGAAGTTGTGTTCTTTGCATACGCAGTCGTTGGCTACGAAGGAGTGCGCGTCTATGGCGGGTTGCTCCTGTTGTATGGCGTCCAGGACGGGGTGTCGCGCTTCGACCAGCTCCAGGACGGGTTTGTCTGCAAACTTCGGTCGGCAATAGCCCCTCCGCTGCGCTTGGCGCGCGAGCGAGGTGGCGAGGTCGCAGACGGCGATCGCGTCGAAGGCGCGTCTGAGCGCGCTGCGCTTTTGTCGTACTTCGTCCAAGAGTTCAAAGTAGAGTCGCATCTCGCAAGCGAGCAGCTGTTCTTGTCGCGTTGCAATGTTGCGCGCGCTTGCCTCCAGCGCGTCGTTGGAAAAGCGCGCTGCGGAAGCGGTGTTTTGGCGGTGTCGAAAGTTTTTTTGCAATCTCGCCGCGTGTCGTAGCGGCACTTCGAAGAAAGTGCCGAGCACGGCGTTCTGTCGCACTTTGAGCGTCTCGACGCCGCTGTTTTTGCGCGTCTCTTGTTCCAAAAGGCCGAGCTTGCGCAGGGCTTCGTCGCGTTGCGTCCTGAGGTCTTGCAGCTCCGGGGCGAAACGTTCGGAGAGGAACCCTCCGACGCGCGGCAGGGTGGGCAGGGTTTCGAGCAGGGCTTCTTTGAGCTTTTGCTCCAAGGCATCGAGCGTACCGAGGTCGTCGTACGCCTGAGCCGTTTCTTGCGGCAGCTCGTGATGGGAATTGTGATGCTGACGCAGGCTTTCCAAAAGGGTCTTGAGCTTGCACGCGCGCGTAAGCGTGTTCGAGACAGCGCCGAGATCGCGCGGCGTTGAACGCTCGAGGGCGATTCGCGCGAGCGCACGAATGCCGTCGGGACAGCCCTTCAACGTCTCGGTGATTTGCTGTGTGCTTTCGGGGTTGCTTCGAAAGAGCTCGATGCTGTCGAGCCTGCGTTCCAGCAGGTTTTTCTCGCGCGAGGGATTGGCGATTCGCTCTCTGAGCAGCCTCGCGCCTAGTGCGGTTTGACACTCGTCTAGGGTTGCGATGAGGGTTGCGCGCGGATGGTCGGAGGCGGTATCGAACAAATCGAGCGTGCGTCTTGTTGTTGTGTCCATCGCCATGGCGTTGCGTTCTTCGATGTTTTGGAGGTTTTGTATGTCGGGGGTCGCCTCGCCTTGCGTCAGTTGCACGTAGTCGAGCAACGTTCCTGCGGCGGCGATTTGTGCTGCCTCCAGTCCTCCGAAGGCTTGCAAGCTTTGGGTTTGGAAGTGTCGCATCAGAAACTGCTCGGCGTTTTTCTGATCGAAGCGGTTGTCGGGCAGGGGGGTGAGCGCGTCTCTTTTGGCATCGAAGGTTTCGAACAATTGCGGCGTGTGCAGCAGGCTCTCAGGCAGGACGACTTCGCGCGGCTCGATGCGCGCGAGCGCGGAGGGCAGGGTATCCAGTTCTTGTCGTTGGCAGAAGAAGGTGCCCGCCGTGAGGTCGAGCCATGCCAGCGCGACATTCGGATTGCGTCCTTTTGTTCGTGCGATCGCGCAGATGACGCAGGGTTGTCTGGGCTCTAGGAAGGCGTCTTCGGTGAGCGTTCCCGGGGTGATAGTGCGCACGACGGCGCGTTCGATGAGCGCGCTTGCCCCGCGTTTTTCGCGTGCTTCTTGTGGATCTTCGATTTGCTCGCAGACGGCGATTCGAAATCCTTTGCGAATCAGCTTGGAGAGGTAGGGCTCGTAGGAATGCGCTGGCACGCCGCACATCTTGACGGGCTTGCCGAGATGGCTGCCGCGGTGCGTGAGCGCGATGTCGAGCGCAGAGGAGGCTTGTTCGGCGTCTTCGAAGAAGAGTTCATAGAAGTCGCCCATGCGGTAGAAGAGCAGGCAATCGGGGTGTTGTTCTTTGATGCGCCAGTATTGCGCCATCATGGGTGTTGGCGGATTTTGGAATTGTGTTGGGGTTTGCGTTGGGATTTGTGTTGCCTTTGTCTGCTTTGGCGCAGGTGCTTCGGGAGTAGCGCGCGCAGGTTTTTCTTCGTCTTCGAGCGCAAGCAAGAAGGAACGGCTAGGATCTGAGGGCGGCGTTGTCGTCATGGGCATCGTTCTTTATAGCAGAGGCAAGGCGTTGTTGCCTTGCCTTTGCTCTGCGCTGCCCGCAAAGTTTTCGTGCGTTTGGGAAAAGAGGTACGCCTGAAAAAAAACCCGCGTCTCGCGCTGTTGTGGCAAGACGCGGGTTATTCAAGAAAAAGAGGAAGCTAGCCTTTAGCTAGCCTTGCAGCGAGGGTACGAAAGCTTCTTCGTCGTTGATTTGCACCACGATGCTGTAGGCGGTCTCGCTACTTGTCTCGGAGGTGAAGTAGCCTTCGAGCGTGACCTCGTTTTCGGCTTCTCCGTCGCCGTCGGTGTCGGCGATGACGACGAGATCTTTGGCATCCTCGCTGCTTCTTTCGAAGGAAAAGTCGGAGGCTTCGTAGTCGCCCTCGA
>JABAAD010000077.1:0-284 GCA_014238935.1 Alphaproteobacteria bacterium | reverse complement strand
ACGGTGTCTTCTCCGTCGCCTTCGCTGAAGATATAGGTATTGGCACCCGCGCCGCCTTGCAGCACATCGTTGCCGCTTGTTCCTTCGATGGCATTGTCTCGTGTGTTGCCTATCAAGGTGTCGTCTTGTGTCGAGCCGACGAGGTTTTCGATGTTGAGGAGGATATCGCCTTCGGCATCGCCTTTCTTGCCTTTGCCTGCGGACAGATCGACCTCGACCCCTTCTTTAGAGTTTGCGTAGCTTACGGTATCGATACCTTCGCCACCATCGAGCGTATCGGTATC
>JABAAD010000076.1 GCA_014238935.1 Alphaproteobacteria bacterium | reverse complement strand
GCGTCGTCGGGCAGAATCGTCGAGATTGCATGCTTGTAGACAAGCTGCGTGTGCTCGTTGCGAGAAAGGAGGATGCAGGCTTGGTCGTGGTTGACAACCCGCCCCTGCAACTTGACACCGTTCGTCAGATAGACGGTAACGCCGGCATTTTTGACGACCACGGCAGTCAAAAACGATTGTTGGATGTTTGCGTTCATGGCACTTCTCCTTATTTTAAGAAGCCTTCTGGCTTCGGTATCCGCCTCTAGTGAGACGAAGTTGACGCACAAAGGATCGGAGGCTAGAATGCCTACAAGCTTCGACAAGGGCTTGTCTGCGTTCTGTTCGCGTCTTTCCTGCGATCGTGAGTTCTTCCGACCCTTCTTTCTGCAGTCCCTCTCCTCAAAGTGCCTATCCTATCCCCCCCCTTGTTTCATCCTCCTTTCCCGTCGTTACTCTTCCTTCGATTCTGTGCAAATTAATCCTTTGCGAATTAATTCTTCCGCCCCTTCGCTTTTATTCTAGCCCTTTTTTTGTTGCGTTGCAAGATATTTTTTAACCTTTTAAGATAGGAAGAAGAGCATGCTGACCCTCTACACGAACACGTCGACGCCCAACGGCATGAAGGTGATCCTTTTGCTGGAAGAGTTGGAGGCGATCTACAAAGTCGTTGCGATCGATTTCTCCAAGGACGAGCAGTTTTCAGAATCCTTCTTGGCGATCAGTCCGAACAACAAGATTCCCGCGCTAACCGACGACGAGGCTACCGGCGGCGGCAGGATTGCCCTCTTCGAATCGGGAGCGATCATGCTCTACCTCGCCGAGAAGACGGGTCGTTTCCTCAGCCGCGACGCGAAAGAACGCATCGAGACGCTCGTTTGGCTTTTTTGGCAGAACGCGAGCCTAGGACCCATGCTGGGGCAAGCCCACCACTTTGCCGTCTTCTCCCCTGAACGCATCGCCTACGGGTTGGAACGCTACAGCGCCGAAGCGCAACGGCTCTATCGTGTTCTGAACCGTCGCTTGCAGGAAAGCGCGTGGCTCGGCGGCAGGGAGATCTCGATCGCAGACTTTGCAGCCTACCCTTGGACAAACGCCGCGCGCCACGCAGCGCAAGGGATCGCGCTCGAAGACTTTCCGCACATCGAAGCGTGGCTTGCGCGCATCGAAGATCGAGAGAACATCAAAACAGCGTACAAGAAGTATCCGCAAAATCCTCCGCTCGAGGCGAAGCATCGACACTGAAAAGCCCGCGCTGTTGCTCGCCGCCGTGCAGAGCAATCCGACGCTGGGAGACATCGAAGGCAATGTCGCAGCCTTGTTGCACGCGCGCAAGCAAGCCTTGCACTTAGAGCCCAAACTGGATTTGGCGGTTTCTTCGGAACTCGTGCTGTGCGGCTATCAACCCGACGACCTGCTGCAAGAAGACTCCTTCCTCGATGCGTGCGAGGCGGGCATAGCAGCTTTGCAGCGTGCCATCGATGCGGACGGGCGCGCGAGCTTGTTGCTGGGTGCTCCACGACGGGCGGAGACGAAGATGTTATCGACTCACTCTTTTTCCAAAACATCTCCGTCGAGAACGCTGTTCAATTCCGCCGTGCTGCTCGCTCCTCACGCGCCGCCGCTGTGGCACGACAAGAGTCTGCTTCCCAACTACGGCGTCTTCGACGAGAAACGATATTTCTCTACGAGCAACGCTGCCTGCACCTCCCTTCTCTTCAAGGGCTTGCGGTTGGGAATCATGATCTGCGAGGACATGTGGCAACCCCAAGTGGCGGAATCGCTCGCACAAAGCGAGGCTGCACTCTTCCTCGTACTGAACGCCTCGCCCTTCGAGCGCGGCAAGGCAGTGCGACGCATCGGGGTTGCGCGAAAGCATGTCGCCAATCACGGCGTGCCGCTGCTGTATGTGAACCAAGTGGGCGGGCAGGACGAACTTCTCTTCGACGGAGGATCCTTTGCGCTCAACGGCAACGAAGAACCCTTCCGCATGCCTTTCTTCGAGGAGGCTGTTCAAATCTTTCGCTTTCACGATGGGCGACTAACTCCTCAGCTATCTCCTGCCGACAAGAGAAGAACATCGTCGCCAATACCGCCGTACGAGGAGCTGATTTGGCAAGGAATTACGACGGGCATTCGAGACTACGCGCACAAAAACGACTTCTGCCAAATTATACTGGGACTTTCGGGCGGGATCGATTCGGCGTTGTGCGCGCTGCTTGCGTGCGAGGCGGTGGGGGCAGCGCGTGTGCGCGCTCTGTTTCTGCCCTCCCCCTACACGAGCGCGGCGAGTGGAGAGGACGCGCGGTTGTTGGCGACGCGCTTGGGAATTACGCTCAAGGAGCTTGCGATTGAGGAGGCGATGCGCTCCGTTGCGCATAGCTTCGAAGAGGCATTGGGAGAGGCGTGCGAGGAAAGGGTTGCCGAGAACATTCAAGCGCGATTGCGCGCGCTGTTTCTGATGGCTTACGCGAATCGCACGGGTGCGCTGTTGCTTGCGACCAGCAACAAGTCGGAGGTTGCTACGGGTTACACGACGCTCTACGGAGACATGGGGGGCGGCTACGCGCCGTTGAAGGATCTGTACAAGACGGAGGTCTATGCTTTGGCGCGTTGGTGCAACAAGAGGAGAGCGATGATTCCTGAGAGCATTCTGACGAAAGCACCCAGCGCAGAGTTGCGTTTCGATCAACGCGACGAGGATGCGCTCGCACCCTACGAGCAGCTGGACGCGCTGTTGCGCGAGCTGATCGAGGGCGAGGGGGGAGATGTTGCTTGCGACGCTGCTTTGCGGCGGCGGGTGTCGGGGTTGTTGCGTCGTTCCGAACACAAGCGTTTCCAGTCTCCGCCTGGTCCCAAGTTGGGAAGGCGTGCTTTCGGACGCGACAGACGCTATCCGATCACCAATCGCTTTTGTCGGGAAAAGACGGAAGGCGAGGAAAAAACGAGCTTCGATACGACGAGTTTCGATACGACGAATTTCGCTGAGGCGAGAGATCGATGAGCGAGGTTCTTCTTCGGTTTGCGCCCAGCCCGACGGGTTATTTGCACGCGGGCAATGCTCGTGTTGCGGTGTTGAACTTTCTTTTTGCAAGGCAGCAGGGGGGAGCGTTTTGGCTGCGCTTGGACGACACGGACAAGACGCGCTCGAAGCGGGCGTACGAGGAGGCGATCGAGGAGGACTTGGGGTGGCTCTTGGCGGGGCTAGGCGGGGGGTGGGACAAGAAGATTCGCCAATCGGAGCGTCTCGCGCTCTACGAGACGGCACTTGAGAAGTTGCGCGCTTTAGACAGGCTATACCCCTGTTTCGAGACGACAGAGGAGTTGGCACTCGCAAGGCGTATGCAGTTGCGTTCGCACCGCCCTCCTGTCTATGACCGCGCGTCGCTGGAGCCTGAGCGGCGGCGTGCGTACGAGCACGAAGGACGCAAGCCTCATTGGCGGTTCAAGTTGGAGCATCGTCCGCTTGTGATACGCGACCTCTTCCGTGGCGAGAGTCGGTTTGACTTTGCCCGCACCTCCGATCCTGTGTTGACGCGCGAAGACGGGCAGCCCCTGTTCACGCTCACTTCGGTTGTCGACGACGGCGAGTGTGGAGTTTCGCACATCGTTCGCGGCGAGGATCACGCGACAAACTCGGCGGTGCAATCTCAGCTGTTCGAAGCTTTGGGCTACGAGCTGCCGCGCATGGCGCATGTTCCTTTGTTGCGTGGCGGCGAGGGCGAGCATTCTCCTTTGTCGAAACGTAGCAACAGCCTGTCGTTG
>JABAAD010000075.1 GCA_014238935.1 Alphaproteobacteria bacterium | reverse complement strand
TTTCCGTCGCGCGCGTGTCCGAAGATGATTCCCTCCTTCTTGTAACCGTGCCTGTCGAAGACGGCGCGAAAAGCCGCCGCGCCTTCCGCAAGCCGAGCCAAAGGAAAGACCAAGTCTTCTTGCATGAAGAATGTCCCCGGCGCACGACTTTTGCCTAAGCTCGGATACATCTCCTTGCGCATCGCCCAATAGGCACTGTAGCGCGTAGCATCTTCGGTGAAATCTGTCCGATACAAGACGGAAAACTCTTCCAGCCGCCGCACAACCGCCGCGCAATATCGCGCGCAGGTTTTGCGATCGTCGGCATGGACATCGAGCAGCAGGAAGGTTGCGCGATCGTCGTAGGCGCACGCCTCAGGAGGAAAATGGTCGACATGCTGTATGCCGCGAAAGGCTTCGCGGTCGGCGATCTCCAAAGCGGCAATGCCCTCGCAATCGCGCAGACGCACGACGGCTTGACAAGCACTCTCGAAGTCGGGAAAGAACAGAATGCAGGCAGCTTTGTGGCGAGCATCCACAACGGTGCGGTAGCGCACCTCGCTGACGAAGGCGAGGCTGCCTTCCGAGCCCACGACGATACGCTCCAACATATCGATCGGATCGTCGTAGTCGAGCAACGCGTTGAGCCCGTAGCCCATCGTGTTCTTCATCTTGTGTTTCTCGATCACGCGCGCGCGCAAGGCGTTGTCCGTTGCGAGATCTCTTGCGATAGCACTCATATCTTCCAGCATGGCGGCGTGGCTTTCTCGGAAAGAGTTGCGCGATTCTTCCGAACCCGTATCGAGGATCGTTCCATCGAACAAAACGAGTCGCAACGAGTCGATGGTGCGATAGCTGTTCTGCTCTGTTCCGCAGCACATACCGCTGGCGTTGTTAGCGACGATTCCTCCGATTTGCGCGCTGGCGATCGAGGCGGGATCAGGTCCTATTTTGCGCCCGAAAGGGGCGAGCGCAACATTGGCAGCGCCGCCCGTCGTACTGGGACCGAGGACGATGCGCGCTCCTCCCTGCAAGACGCGCACCTGTCGCCAAAAGGGAGTGTCGAGTTGCACCAACACCGAATCGGTGGTGGCTTGTCCCGAAAGACTCGTTCCCGCAGCACGGAAGGTGATGCCGATACGATGTTCGCGCGCAGCGAACAGCACCGCTTGCACCTCGCGCTCGTCGCGCACAAGCACGACGAGGCGCGGCAGCAGACGATAGAGGGAGGCGTCGCGGCTCATCACCTCGCGCGCAAGCCCGTTGCAAACGATGCGCTCTGTCGGAAGGCTTCGGCAAAGCTGCTCGTAGAAACGACGGTACTTCGATTTTTCGCCAAGGGCTGCTTTCAGCTCTGCCCCGTCGGCTGCCGTTGCCACCTGTCGCCCTTCCGCTTGCGCCACGGGTCAAGTAGATGTTTTTTTACGACGCTTGTCTTTGACGACAAGCCCTTCGTCGGCTTCCTTCTGCTGTCGTTCCCACATGGCGGCGTAGAGTCCGCGTTTTTTCAGGAGCACGTTATGCTTGCCACGCTCGACGATGCTGCCATCGGAGAGGACGAGAATCTCTTCGGCTTCGGTGATCGTAGACAGGCGATGCGCGATGACAAGGGTGGTGCGATTTTCCATAAGCTGGGTGAGGTTCTTCTGTATTTCACCTTCGGTTGCGGTATCCAGCGCGGAGGTGGCTTCGTCGAGAATGAGGATGCCGGGATTTTTCAACAGCGTGCGTGCGATAGCGACGCGTTGCTTTTCGCCGCCTGAAAGTTTGAGTCCTCGTTCTCCTACGGGGGTCTGGTAGGCATCAGGCAGCGTCATGACGAAGTCGTGGATGTGTGCGAGTCGCGCGGCGCGCTCGACATCGGCGGCGCGCGCGTGCGGACTTCCGTAGAGGATGTTGTAGTAGATGGTGTCGTTGAACAGCACGGTATCCTGCGGCACGACGCCGATGCTGGCGTGCAGGCTTTCTTGGGTGAGGTTGCGAATGTCGTAGGTCGAGATCGAGATGCTGCCTTTTTGAACATCGTAGAATCGGTAGAGCAGACGAGCGACGGTCGATTTTCCTGATCCTGAAGGTCCTACGATGGCGAGCCGTTTTCCGTGCGGAATGCTGAACGAAATATTCTTGAGAATGGGACGATTGGCATCGTAGGCGAAGGAGACGGCATCGAAGGTGACCTCAGGGGCTTCGGTGGCGAGCGTTGTCGCAGCTTTTCGGTCGCGGATGGCGGGCGTCTCGTCGGTCAGGGTGAAGAGGTCGTCCATGTCGGTGAGGGCTTGGCGCGTTTGGCGATAGACGAAGCCGAGAAAATCCAACGGCAGATAGAGTTGTAGCAGGTATGTATTGACGAGTACGAAGTCTCCGATGCTGAGTTTTCCTGCCACCACGCCTTGTCCTGCCAAGCTGAGAATGACGACGAGCCCGAGCGCGATAATGGCGGCTTGTCCCAAGTTCACATAAGAGAGGGAGGTGAGACTTTTGACGGCGGCGTTTTCGTAGTTTTTGAAGGCGATATCGAGGCGTTGGCTTTCGTGCGCTTCGTTGCCGAAGTATTTGACCGTCTCGAAGTTGAGCAGCGAGTCGATCGCTTTGCCGTGCGCGTCGTTGTCGGCGTAGTTCATTTCGCGGCGGAATTGCAGACGCCACTCGGTAACCACGAGGGTGAAGAGGATGTAGCCGCCGATGGTGAGCACCGTGAGGATGGCGAACAGAAAGCTGAAACGTCCCCACAAGACGATGGCGACCAACACGATTTGGACAAGCGTCGGCAGGATATTGAAGAGCATGAACTCGAGCAGGAATTCGATCGACTTGACTCCGCGCTCGATGACGCGGCTGAGCCCTCCCGTGCGGCGGTCTAAATGGAAGGCGAGGTTGAGTTGCATGAGGTGTTCGAAGACGGAAACGGCGATGCGTCTGACCGCGCTTTGCGCGACGCGCGCGAAAAGAAAGCGGCGTATTTCGCTGAAAAAGCTGGCGGTGAGACGGGCGAACCCGTAGGCGAGAATCAGTCCGAGCGGCAGGGCGACCACGCGTGCAACTCCGCTGTCGGTGGCATCGCCCGCAAGCCTGTCGACGGCGTCTTTGAGCAGCAGGGGCGCATAAACACCGACGAAGACCGAGGCGAGCAGGAAGACGACCATCAGACAAATTTTCGTGCGCGTGCGGCTGTCGCCGACCGGCCACAAGAAGGGTGTAAGGCGTGCGAGGATGGCACTGTGGCGTTGGATACCGCCTTCGTTCTGCAGCAGGGGGGCTGTATCTTTGTCGGCAGCGGGGCGGGGCGGGGGAGCGGGGGAGGTCATGCGTTTAGTATAGCGAGCGTGCGCATAACGCACAACGCGCTAGGAGAGGCAAGAAAAAGCAAGGGCGACTTTCGTCGAGAACAGGGGCAGAGGCAGGGGCGGGGAATAGAGATGGGGATGGGAATAGAGATGGGGATAGGGATAGGAATAGAGATAGTTCGGAGAAGCGAGGTATCTCTGTTGCGCGCGCGGTCGGAAACGATTAGGCAAAATCCGATTATTATGCTTGTTATGCTCCACTCCAAAAAGCGACGAAGATTCCTATCAAAGTCATCAAGACCCCCAGAAACCCAAAGCCCGCCAACATCATCAAGCGTAGCGATGCTATCTGTCCTTCCAAAGCACGCATATCGCTCCGTAACGAAGATTCGACACGCTCAAGCTCTGATGATGTTGCAACATCGCGCATGATCTCGCGCAAAACATCACACAAGGCACGAGCCTGTTCTTCGTTCCAGCCTCCTT
>JABAAD010000074.1 GCA_014238935.1 Alphaproteobacteria bacterium | reverse complement strand
CGCAAAACATTCGTCGCTCCCGTACCCCCCGATCCCACATCCGTAAGATGCCTCCCCCCCAAACTGCTGCGCGCAACCCAAGGTCCCGAAGGAAACAATCCGCACCCATACCCGCAGACAAAAACACCCGCCAAGAACAACACCGACATCATCCCCTCACCAACGCCTCCCTCTTTTTCTCACGCGCTTTCTCGCGCTCCTGCATGCGCTCTCTCTCTCGATCGAAGACAATCCTTCCGTCAACCCAAGTTTTCATCACCATCCCCCGCACCTCTTTCTCGTGAAACGCCGTGTTCTTGGATTTGCTGCGCATCTCCTCCTCGCGTATTACCCACCTTCGCTCAGGATCGCACAACAACAAATCGGCGGGCTCGCCAACCCCTAGCGTCCCCCCCTTGATCCTCAACAATTTTGCAGGATTGGTCGCAAGCTTGCGAAAAATCTGCGCGAGCGACAAGCCCTCCAAGTGCGTGAGACAAAGCGCGAGCGTCGTCTCAAGCCCAATCATGCCACACGCCGCGAGCGGCAACGGCAAGCGTTTCGAGTCCTGGTCTTGCGGCGAGTGGTCACTCGCAATGCAATCGATGGTGCCGTCTCGCAATCCGTCGACGACAGCCCTCCTGTCCGCATCGCTACGCAACGGAGGCGTGACCTTGGCGAAAGTCCTGTACCCCGCAAGCGCGCTCTCGTCGAGGCAGAAGTAGTGAGGCGCAGTGTCGCAAGTGACCTGCAATCCCTCCTGCTTCGCTCGCCTGACCGCATCGAGCGCAGCCCTCGTGGTGAGATGAGCAAAATGGCAACGTCCGCCGCCAATACCTTCGAGCAAGCGTAAGTCCCTCTCCACAATGATCGCTTCCGCAGTCGCAGGAATGCCAACTAACCCCAGCCGATCGGCGAGCGCGCCCTGGTTCATGTCGCCTTCTTCGGCGAGCGTACGATCTTCCGCATGCTGGATAACGAGCGCATCCATCCCGCGCGCGTAAGTGAGAACGCGCGTCATGACGCGTGCGTCTTGGATGACGCGCTCAGCATCGGTAAAGCCAAGCGCACCGCTTTCTTTCAACAAACCCATCTCTGATATTTGCTCGCCCCGCATGCCTCGTGTCGCAGCTGCGTAGCAGTAGATTTTGCAACCCTTCTGTTCGCGCCCGCGTCGCGCGACAAACTCGACCACCGAAACATCGTCGATGACGGGCTGTGTCGAGGGCAGGCAAACCATCGATGTCACCCCGCCCGCCGCCGCCGCCGCGACCGCAGAGACGATCGTCTCCTTGTGTTCTTCGCCCGGTTCGCGCAGCTGGACGCGCATATCCACAAGCCCAGGCGCAAGCACCAACCCTTGCGCGTCGATGCGAAGCGCGTCGTTCGCAACCCCGCCTAATGCAGCCTCGTCGTGCGCTTTGATTTTGCCGTCTTCGATCAGCAGCGCCCCCGAAAGCGCCCCTGAAGATTGTTCCTCGGATTCCGTCTCCAAAGCAGGATCGACGAGACGCGCGTTTTCGATCAAAGTTTGTTTCATAGACAAGGGCTCTACAACTCGAAGATTAAAACACGAGGAGTGCCACGAGAATTGCTAGGATGCAAGATAGGAGGCACAGCACATCTTGGTACAACGCGTCTCAATCACAGGCGACCTCAAGCACTCAACAGCTCCAAACAACTCATACGCACGGCGACCCCCGTCTCGACTTGGTCGTGGACGAGGTTGCGCCCCAAGTCGTCCGCCAAGATCGAATCGATCTCGACCCCTCGATTCATCGGACCTGGATGCATCACCAACGCATCGGGACGCGCACAAGCCAGCTTCTCGCGCGTCAAACCGTAGAAGTGAAAGTACTCGCGCACCGAAGGGACGAAAATTCCCTGCATGCGCTCGGTCTGCAAACGCAGCATCATGACAATGTCACAATCGTGCAATCCTGCGCGCATGTCGGTGAAAACATCGACACCGTACAACGACGGTTCGTCGGGCAAGAGCGTCGGAGGTGCTACGATACGCACTTCCGCTCCCATCTTCTGCAACAGCAGAATGTTGGAACGCGCGACACGCGAATGCCTGACATCGCCGCAAATGGCGACCCTCAAACGCTCCAAACTTCCCTTGCGATGGCGAATCGTCGCGGCGTCCAGCAAGGCTTGCGTCGGATGCTCGTGAAAGCCGTCGCCCGCGTTGATCACATGGCAATCCAACTTCTCCGCAAGCAACTTGACCGCACCCGAGTTCGGATGGCGCACCACCAGCAAATCGGCAGCCATCGCGCGCAAGGTCTGCGCCGTGTCGATCAATGTCTCGCCCTTGCGAATCGAAGAATGCGCGACCGAAATACTTGTAACCTCTGCTCCCAGCCTTTTTGCCGCCAACTCGAACGAGACGCGCGTGCGCGTCGAGTTCTCCATGAACAGATTGATGACCGAAACCCCCTCCAGCGATCCGCTACAGCGTTTCCGATGACTGCCGCTACGCATATGCTCTTCGGCGCGCTCTAGAATCACCGCAATATCCCCTGCCGCCATATCCTCAATTCCCAACAAGTCCTTGAAGGGAAGAGACTCGCCTCGGCTTTGAGAGGTCTTGGAAAAACTTGTTGTCGAATTCCTTGTGGAATTCCTTGCAGAAGCCCGTGACTCCGCTTTGTTAGGATTGACAAGTTGAAGTTGGGAGGAGGGGGGTCCCATGTCGGCTTGCTTCTTTCCCTGTAGCGCAACCTTTACGATTCGTACCCTTCCACAAACCGCAACACAAGGTCAACACTTTTCGGTCAACACTTTTCGGTCAATATTTTTCCTGCGCGCTCGGCTAGGCTAGGCTAAGCTAAGCTAATACAGACGTTTCAGGCTGGAGAGACAAGCGCGCTGCAAGATACCGCGCAGGCGCGCATTACCGATCCCCTCCAACGCCTCTGCCCCTGCGACTAGGGACTTCTTGGCTTTGACGGCACAATCTTCGAAACAACCCGTCTTGCGCATCAGGCTTGCCACCTCGTCGATATGCTCTGCGGCACAATCGCTCCGCGCGAGCAGCTGCTCGACACGCCTGCGCTGCTTTCTGTCGATGCGCGAAAGACACAAGACCAACGGATAGGTGACCTTGCCGTCTCTGAGATCGTCGCCGCGACGCTTGCCCAGGGTTCTGCTCTCGCCGAGGTAGTCGAGCATGTCGTCGGCTAGCTGGTAGCCGATCCCGAACTGCTCTCCGAAACGCGCAAGAGCTTGCGTCTCCTTGCCAGAAGCGCGCGCAAGCAATGCCGCGCTCATCGTGGCAGCGCGAAAAAGCGCACCCGTCTTGTCTCGGACAATCTCCAAGCTTTCGTCCGCCGTCATAGACAACGCGCGCGCACTGTAGAGTTGGCGCACCTCGCCCTCTGTCAGGCGCAGCGCCGTTTGCGACAACAGAGTCAGAATGTCGATCTCGCCTTGGCGACACATCAGATCGAAGGCGCGTGCGAAAAGGAAGTCTCCCACCAGCACGGAGGCTTGCGCGCCCCACAAACGATGCGCTGCGGGAAAGCCGCGTCGCATCTTCGACCCGTCAACGACATCGTCGTGCAAAAGGCTGGCGCAGTGAATCGCCTCGATGGCAGCGCCCAGCAAAATCGTCTCCTTAAGAACTCTCCCTTGTCTCTGACACCCCAGCAGCTTTGCAGATGCGATCAGCAAACGCGACCGAAGGCGTTTTCCTCCCGAAGAAACGATGTGACGCACAACATCGGGCAAGGGTGTCGCCAAACCCAAAGTTTCCTCCAACAAAAGCTGCGAGACCGCACGCGTCTGCTGCTCTGTCTCGGCGTACAAGGCGGCAAACCCCTCGAAAG
>JABAAD010000073.1 GCA_014238935.1 Alphaproteobacteria bacterium | reverse complement strand
GCCTTGATCGCACGTTTCGAGTAAGATCGACGAGCAAAACTGACGGACAAAACTGACAAACAAGACTGGCGAAATGTTGCAATCTATCAAAGGTTCGATCGCGTCTCCGTGGCTGCGCTACAGCCTGTTCGGCATCCTGATCATGAGCTTCGGCGTTTGGGGCATCGGCGATGTGTTGCGTAGACTGGTGTCTCCCGCAGCCGAGGTCTTGGCGGAAGGACGCGGCATCCTGATCGACAGGCAGTCCTTCGCGACACATTGGCAGCGCGCGACCGCTACCTTTCGCGCGCAAGGCTTGACAAGCCAACAACTGCTGACAGGACCGCTGCCGAGACTCGTCTTGGATCAAATGCTCGGACAAGCCTTGTTGCAAGGTGCTGCGCAAGACTTGAAGCTGGAAGTGCCACCCTCCGTGTTGCAGCAGACCATCGCACAAGAACCCCTGTTTGCGGGAGAAGACGGGCGATTCGCAAGCTGGCGATTCGTCTCCTTCTTGCGACAAACGGGCTTGAACGAGCAAGCCTATCTGCAAGAACTACAAGCGAGTCTCGTCCAAAACAGCCTTTTGGAAAGCCTTTCGTTCAATCTCGCGCTGCCTGATCCGTTCCTGCGCGAACTCTTGGCGGCAGCGCGCGAGCGACGCGAAGTTCAAATTTTGCAACTCCCCCTGCCTCCCATCAAGACGATCCCCGATCCGGGCGACGAGGCGCTGAGAGCCTTCATGCAAAAAGAGGAGGCTTTGTTCCGTTTGCCCGAATATCGACTCTTCGCCTACGCGACGCTCGCGCTAACCCTTGAGGCGACGATCGACGAGACAACCGTGCGCGAATACTACGAGGAGCGCAAGGAGGAGCTGCGCGAAAAAGAAAAACGATCCTTTCTTCAACTCTTCTTCGTCGAAGAGGAGGAGGCACGCAAAGCCGAGGCGGCGCTGGAAAGCGGCAGAAAGATCGACGAGGTGGCAGAAAGCTTTTCCACAACTCTCCTGCGTATCGCAGAGCAAGCGCGCGAAGACCTGCTCGACGAGGAAATCGCAAACAGCGTCTTTGCCCTGTCGCAGAAGGGCGATGTCGCCGTCGCAAAAGGAGGCTTGGGATGGTACCTGCTGCGCTTGGAGGGTATCGTCCCTGCTCGCGTGCCAAGTCTCGACTCCGTGCGCCCAGCCCTGACAAAACGGCTCTCGCAAGAACGCGCCGCAGAACGTTATGCCGAAGCCGTGGCGCAGGCAGAAGACATGCTGTTTGCAGGAGCGTCGCTGCAAGAGGCGGCAGATGCGCTCGACTTAACCCTTGAGACGACTCCTCTCGTCGACGCAGAAAAGTTTTTGACGGACGGAACAAAAGCCCAAAACTTGTGGAAGAAAATATCCGAAGAGGAGGAACGCGAACTCCTGACGCTGGGCTTTGAACTCGCCGCTGAGGGGGAGGTGTCTCAAGCCTTTGAAATCGAAGGAAAGGACGGACGCACCGAAGCCCTTTTCCTCGAGCTGCGCGAGAGGCAAGAATCCCGACAAGCCGACCTCACAGAAAAAAGGGAGGCTATCTTGGCGGTCTATCGAGACTTGACAAGGCGCGAGCAACAACAGGAGCGCGCGAAAAATATCGCCGAGGCGGTGCGACAAGAGGGAGCGACAAAAACAGGATTGACACGGGTTGCACGCAGGGAGGGACTTTCCCTGTCGAACAATACGCTTGCGCGTAACGCTCAAGAGTGGGATGCGCGTTTCCTTTCCTCCCTGTTCGTTGCGCGCGAGGGCGATGTGCTGACCGCGCGCTTCGAGGCGGGGGATGTCGTCGTACGGCTTGTCTCCGTGCTTCGCCCTGCTGCGTCTTCCTTTACAAGATCGGAGGTCGAGGCGTTCGCAGAGAAGCTTGCCTCCGAGAGCGCCTTGCCTCTTTCGAGCTATCGTCAGGCGTTGCAGAGCCAAGCGAAGCTGCGTGTCGATGAAGAGGCTTTTGCAGAGTTCATCTCGAGCGGGCTTGCTCCATAAGCCTCGCGGGAGGCTTTGCCGTCTCCATAGATTGTTTTGGATTGTTTTCCCGCCATCGAAGAGTTTCGCGCACGCCACGAACGAGGCATGGCGCAACTCTTGTGGTGCTGCTGTTCTGCCGATTTGGAGACGCCCGTCTCCGCGTGGCTGAAACTGACGCGCGCTCCCTACGAGGTCGAGGCAAACAGCCAAGAGCGACGCGCTTGCCTGTTCGAATCGGTCGAGGGCGGACGGCATCGCGGACGCTACAGCATCATCGCGCTTGCACCGGACTTGCTCGTGCGCGCCTTCGAAGGACGCATCGAAGTCTGTCGAGCAGGCGAAACCTTTGCCGACGGAAAGGGCTTTGTTCCCTTTGAAAAGAAAGGAATCGCAGGTTTGCGCGCGCTGTGGACAGAATCGCGTATCGAACCCGTCGATGCTCCGCAGGATTTTCCGCCCATGTCGTCGGGCTTGTTCGGCTACATGGGCTTCGAGACCGTGCGATTGTTCGAGGACATCTTTGAACGAAAAAACGATCCCTTACGCATGCCAGAGTGGTTTTTCATCCGCCCTGCGTTGACGGCGATCTTCGATTCGCTCAAGTCTTGTGTATGGTTGATCGCAAGCAGTCACGCCTCGATCTACAGGAAACGGAGCGCAACGGAAGCCCATCGCGTTGCAAAAAAATTGTTGCAAGAAGGGCTTGCTCGGCTGCGCACGCCTTTGACCGAGGCAGGTGATTGGCAGCCGCTTGCTTCCTCCACCTCTGCTCGCCCTGTTTCTTCGACGACGACGCGCGCAGGGTATCTCTCCGGCGTTGCGCGCGCGAAAGAACATATTGCCGCAGGAGACTGTTTTCAGGTTGTCTTGAGCCAACGTTTTTCCTGTCCTTTTGCCGCCGATCCTTTTGCCTACTACCGTGCTTTGCGGCGCGTGAATCCTTCGCCGTATTTGTACTTCTTGGATTTCGGAGAGGATGGCGTTGTTGCGGGCTCCAGTCCTGAAACTTTAGTTCGTGTCAGCGGAGACAAGGTTGTCGTGCGTCCGCTGGCGGGAACGCGTCCTCGCGGGGGCTTTGATGCTGAGGACAAGGCTTTGGAGCGCGAGCTACTGGCGGACGAGAAGGAGCGAGCCGAGCATCTCATGTTGATCGATTTGGGACGCAACGATGTCGGGCGAGTCTCGCGTGCGGGCTCGGTGCGGTTGACCGAACGATTCGGCATCGAGCGTTACAGCCAAGTGATGCATATCGTCTCCCATGTCGAGGGGCGGCTTGCTCAAGGCAAGGATGCCTTGGACGCCTTGGTCGCGGGGTTTCCCGCAGGAACAGTATCAGGAGCGCCCAAAGTGCGTGCCATGCAGATCATCACCGAGTTGGAGCCGCATGCAAGGGGCTTGTACGCAGGGGGAATAGGATGGTTGGGGGCGAACGGCGATTTGGACACTTGCATTGCTTTGCGCACGGCCATCGTGCGAGACGGCAGGTTGCATGTTCAAGTGGGAGCGGGAATCGTCGCCGATTCCGTTCCTGAACGCGAGTTCGAGGAGTGTGAAAACAAGGCGCGTGCCCTCTTCAAGGCAGCCGAGACGGTGTGATAATTTTTATTGGAGAAGCGAACAAGCGACGAGTGCACGAACGACATCGCAACATGGTGTAGCGTGTTTGTTGCGCGAGCGCGTGCTCGCCAAGAAGCACAAGCGTGAGCGCAATAGACGCACGCTTTGCGCACTTTACTGCGCGTGAACGAAATTCGAAAGGTTACGCTCGCGCGTAGCCTTTTCACAGAAACGCGCAACTCACTGACAACGCGGTCAATGCTTGCGTTGTGGCTTATTATAGAGACAAAAAAACACGCGAAGCGCACCTCAACAACTCCAGTACAAAACTTCGCCTCGCCAAGCAACTTCGCAACTCGATGTAGCGTGTTTGTTGCGCGAGCGCGTGCTCGCCAAGAAGCACAAGCGTGAGC
>JABAAD010000072.1 GCA_014238935.1 Alphaproteobacteria bacterium | reverse complement strand
CGCTTAGCCCTGCCTATCCCTTTGCCCATCCCTTGTGCACGGAGCAGCGTCCAAAAGAACGGCAGGGAGAATAACAAAAACCACAATCCCGCCAGCACGAACACGGCGCGCACATTTTCTCCCGCCTCACGCGTCAACCCGAAGGGAAGCTGATCGGGAAGAATGAAAAACAAAAGAGCTACGAGCAACGCCGACAAGCCTCCCACATAACCCGCTCCCCAAGCCAGCCCCGAAAGCATGCCGCGTCGTTCGTTCGGCAGTAGCGCAGGAATCAAAGAGTTGTACAGAAACGCCGAAAGCTCGAAGGCGACATTCGACAAGCCCGCGACGAGCAACACGCTCCACAGCGAGCGCTCGTCCGGCACGGCAAACCACAACAGCGCGCTTAGCGCCATCGTTGCAAACGAGAAGAACAACAGCATGCTCCGCACCGCGCCTGTTCGATCGGCAATCCGTCCCAATAAGGGGGCTGCCACCGCGACAAGCAACGCCGACCACCCTATCGCTTGCGTCCAGTAGATCTGCCCCGACACGGTGTTGCCGACGATCGCTTGCGCAAAGAATGCAGGAAAGACGAAGGTTACGATCAGCGTCGGGTAGGCAGAATTTGCCCAGTCGAAACTGCACCATCCCCACATCGCTTGCTTGCTCAAAGCCGCTTTTCCCTCGTTTGTTGCCATGCTTTTATTCTCCTCGGGTTGTTCGTTGTTTTTTGTTGCTGCCCTTTCTTACTCACCACTCTTCCTTACCACTCTTCCTTACCACTCTTCCACCTCGACCCTTTATCTATTACTGCTTATCCCATTACTGCTCGCTCCTCTTGCGCGAAGGGGACTCTTCGTCTAGAGTGCTTTCGTGATGCGGGCGTAGCTCAGGGGTAGAGCGCAACCTTGCCAAGGTTGAAGTCGAGGGTTCGAATCCCTTCGCCCGCTCCAGCGATGCGCGCAAGGGGAGGCTTGCCATCGGTTCCTGCAACCTAGCACATTCTTCGAACGCTTTGCAAAGGAAGAACCTCGATCCCGTACCTCCCCTCGTGTCTCCCCTCGTGTCTCCCCCCGTGTCTCCCCTTGTCCGCTATGCTTGCCCGTTCCGCCCGCTCTTCGAGCCCAACCGTACGCCGCAGCCTTCAAGTCGCCGTCTGCCTGCTCGCCGCTCTGTACGGCGACAGCAGCGCGAAAGGAGAGGTGCAACTGAAACCCTTCCAGCCCTATTTCCTGAGCCTGCGCTTCAACGAAACCTACATGCGCTCAGGTCCCGGTCGGCAGTATCCCGCTCTGTGGGTCTATCGACGCTTGGGCATGCCCGTCCAAATCATCGGACACTTCGACGACTGGCGCAAGGTTCGAGACTTTCAAGGCGATGTGGGCTGGATGCTGTCGAACCAGCTGCAACGCCGCCGCGCTGTGATCGTGTTGTTGCCTGAGGTTGGTCTCTACAAGGAGCCCGACACAAGCAGCGTGAAGATCGCGCGTCTCGGCAAGGAGGTCGTCGCGCGCGTGCAACGATGCAACTACGAGTGGTGTCGCCTCTTGGTCGGCAGACACGAAGGATGGACGCGCCGCGGAGGACTTTGGGGGCTCGCCGAAGAAGAAACGTTGCCATGACCGCAAGCGAGAGCAAAGAACGACGTTACTTCGGCACCGACGGCATGCGCGGCACGGCGAACCGTACGCCGATCACCCCCGATCTCGTGCTACGCCTCGCTGAGGCGGCGGCGATCTTTTTCCGCCGAGGCACACGACGCCACAAGGTCGTCATCGGCAAGGACACGCGCCTTTCGGGCTACATGCTCGAACCCGCGCTGACGGCGGGATTTGTCTCGATGGGCTTCGATGTCACCCTCGTAGGTCCCATGCCGACCCCTGCGGTTGCCATGCTGACACGATCGATGCGCGCGGATCTCGGCGTCGTTATCTCGGCGTCGCACAACCCCTACTGCGACAACGGCATCAAGCTCTTTGCCCACGACGGCTTCAAGCTTGACGACAAGAGCGAGCAACGCATCGAAGAGTTGATGCACGACGAGACGCTCAAACGCGTGCGTCCCGAACGCTTGGGACGCGCGCAACGCATCGAAGACGCGCCCGGACGCTATATCGAGTTCGTCAAGAACTCCTTTCCGCGCAACCTCGATCTGAAGGGGTTGAAGATCGCGCTGGATTGCGCTCACGGTGCCGCCTATCGCGTGATGCCGCCGATCATATGGGAGCTGGGCGCGGAGATCGTCAAGCAGGTAGGCGTCAATCCCGACGGGACGAACATCAACAAGAACTGCGGAGCGACAGCTCCTGCTCGCATCGCCGAAGCCACTTTGAACGCGGGTGCCGACATCGGTATCGCCGTCGACGGCGATGCCGACCGCCTGCTCGTCGTCTCCAAGCAAGGTCGTGTCGTCGACGGAAACCATCTGCTTGCCGCGATTGCAACGCATCTTCTCGAAGCCGAAGAGATACGCGGAGACGGCGTCGTCTCTACCATTCTCGCCAATCTGGGGTTGGAGCGATACTTGGCGGGCAAAAAACTCTCTTTGATGCGCACCGAGGTCGGAGACCGCTATGTCGTCGAACGCATGCGCGCGGCGCGCTGCAACATCGGTGGAGAACCTTCAGGACATATCGTCCTCTCCGACTATGCCACGACAGGCGATGCCCTCGTCGCCGCGCTGCAAGTCTGCGCCATCGTCGTGCGGAGCGGAAACGGCGTCGACTCCTTCTCGCAACTCTTCGATCTCGTGCCGCAACAACTCATCAATGTTCCCATGCCCAATCCTCGGCAATCGCTTGCGCAAGAACATCTGCAAAGCACCCTCGCCAAGCTGAGACAGCATATCGCGCAACGACAGGGAAGACTGCTCGTGCGCGCCTCAGGAACAGAGCCGGTCGTACGCGTCATGGCGGAAGCCGAAGACGAAAGTTTGCTCCAAGAAACCCTTGCGGCAACGAAGAAAGCGCTGCTCGCCGCATGACGCAGCTCTTTACCGTCTCGAGCGCAACCCTTTCCGAAAGCCTCGCCGCACAACAGTGCCGATACGCCAGCATCGCCATCGGAAACTTCGACGGGCTGCACCAAGGGCACCTCGCGCTGCTCGACACCATGCAGGAAAACCGCCTGCCGCGACCTTGGGTCGTCCTGACCTTCGAACCCCATCCGCGACGATTCTTCTCTCCCGAAGCAGCACCCTTTCGTCTCTCCCGTAGCACGCAAAAGCAACGCTGGCTTGCCGAACACAAGGTCGATGCCTTGCTCGTTGCCACCTTCGAGCAAAGCCTCGCCGCGCTCGCTCCCGATGCCTTCGTCGAAACCTTTCTCGTGCAAGGCTTGCAGGCGCGCAACATCGTCGTCGGAGAAAACTTCGTCTTCGGACACAAGCGACAAGGCACATTGGCAACGTTGCGCAACTTCGAGGCACGCGACGCTTTTCGCGTGCACGCCGTCTCCTTGCTGAGCTGCGACAAAACGCTCTACACTTCCTCGCGCGCCAGAGAGGCGGTGCGCGCAGGAAATCTCGACGAGGCGCGTGCCGTCTTGGGACGCAGCTTTGAAATCGAGGGTGTCGTGCAAAAAGGAAAGGGACTGGGTAGCCAGCTCGGTTTTCCCACCGCCAACATCGACCCCGGCGACTACTGCCAGCCTCGGTTCGGCGTCTATGATGTCTCGGTCGTTCGAGGGCAGGAACGCTTGGACGCCGTTGCCAGCTTCGGCAAGCGTCCGACACTGGGAGAGGGACTTGCTCCTTTGTTGGAACTGCATTTCTTCGACAGCTCCAAGGCACTCTACGGCGAGACGCTGCGCGTCGGCTTCGAGCGATTTCAACGCCCCGAACAACACTACGAATCGCTTGCCGCGCTACGAGTGCAAATCGCCAAGGATGTCGCCTTGTCGAAAGACTACTTCGCCACCCGAAACATGTCCTCGCCATCCTCTGCGTCCGTCTCCGCGCGAGACCCTCGCACACAAGAAACTCATCCGCCACGAGAAGACGAGAGGCAGCAAACCGCCTCGCAACCCTTGTAATACAAAAAACCGTTATGAAAGAAAGTTCCCCCCCCGGGATCACGCTCGCCATACTCGGCGCGGGAGGA
>JABAAD010000071.1:3013-4086 GCA_014238935.1 Alphaproteobacteria bacterium | reverse complement strand
CGTAGTCAATAGAAGGGTTTTTGCTTGTTTTCCCCCTTTTCCGTGCGTTTATCCACGCAGGATGTTGGTGAGTTTCTTCTTGCAATTCTCCAAAGGACTTGCTTTTGCAATAATCCAAAGCTCGTTTCAAGTACTCTGTCTCACACTTGGAAAAACAACCCAAGTTAGCTTTCCTCAAAGCCTTGATTTCAAAACTTTTTTCTCCCTTAACTTCGATGGTCTTGATAGATATGTCAAAATCTTTTTTCAGGTCTCCATCAAGGGTTTCGTTTTTCATGAGGTTGTAGAAAAAGGACGGCACAGGTCCGTTTTTCATCGCTACATATTTATCGCCCGAAATCGGACAGCCAAAATCGTTCAGATGCGCAACATCCGCAAAATAAAGAGTTTTACAAGCAAAATACCGCGTAACCCCAGGCCACTCAGAAGCCACCCAAACGAGTGCTTCGAGGGCTTTCTTTTCGCTGAAATGCTTAAAGTCTGTGATCATTTTTCGCTCTCTTTTTGGGTGCATTAAAAATTTAACATGCTTTCTTTATAGCGTTCGATCTCTTCTTTGTCAAGTCAATTTTTGTTTTTTTGGCGGTTTCGCTCAATGGGCGAAGATGTCCTGCTCGCGCCAGCCCGCCAAGTCCAGCTGCACGCGCGCCGGCAAAGCATCGAAACACTGCTGCGCCAGCGCAACCCGCTCTTCGCGCACCAAGATCGCGTCCAACTTTTTTTTGATCGCAAGCAAGTAAGCGACATCCGACGCCGCATAATGTTTCTGCGCCTCGCTCAGCCGCTCGCGCCCCCAGTCCGAGCTCTGCTGCTTCTTCGACAAATCCACCTCCAACAGCTCGCGGCAGAGATCTTTCAACCCGTGCGCTCCCGAATAGCTGCGCGCAATCTTCGAGGCGATCTTCGTGCAATAGACGGGCGCAGTTTTGATCGATAAACCCTGCTGCAAAATGGCAAGGTCGAAGCGCGCGTAGTGAAAAATCTTGAGACGATCCTCGTCCTCGAAAAGCTCGCGCAACCGCGGTGCCTCGCGCTGTCCGGCGGCGATCCGCACGAGGTGACAGACGCCGCTG
>JABAAD010000071.1:0-3004 GCA_014238935.1 Alphaproteobacteria bacterium | reverse complement strand
ACCGCGGTGCCTCGCGCTGTCCGGCGGCGATCCGCACGAGGTGACAGACGCCGCTGTCGTCGCAAAGCTGGACAAGACACAAGCGGTCGCGCGTCATGATCTCCAAGCCCGTCGTCTCCGTATCGACGGCGACAAGCTCCGAAAAAGCCGTTCCGACAGGAAGATCGCCCTCGTGCAACAACAAGCGTTTTGTCAAAGACGGCGACACAATACAAAAAACCAAGCGCTCGTCAGTGGAGGTCGCTCGCGCCGCGATAGTCGAGCGCGCTGAAGAAGTCGTTGCCCTTGTCGTCGATGACGACGAAGGCGGGAAATCCTTCGACGACGATACGACGCACAGCCTCCATGCCGAGCTCAGGATACTCCAACGTCTCGACGCTGCGGATGCAGTCCTGCGCCAAGCGCGCCGCCGCGCCGCCGATCGAACCCAGATAAAATCCTCCGTAAGTGCGACAAGCGTCGCGCACTTTCTTCGCGCGGTTGCCTTTCGCCAGCATGACCATAGAGCCCCCCAGTGCTTGAAACTCGGCGACATAGCCGTCCATGCGTCCCGCCGTCGTCGGCCCGAACGAGCCCGACGCAAATCCCGCAGGCGTCTTCGCAGGTCCCGCGTAATAGACAGGATGATCCTTGAAATAGTTCGGCAAGCCCTCCCCCCGCTGAACGCGTGCACGAAGGCGCGCGTGCGCAGCGTCGCGCGCAACGACGATCGGCCCGCTCAGCGACAAGCGTGTCTTGACAGGATGACGCGACAGCTCGGCGCGAATCTGCTCCATCGAGCGCGTCAGATCGATCGGCACAACCTCGCCTTGCGGCGGGGCTTGAGCGGGCAGAAAACGCGCGGGGTCATGCTCCAACGCTTCGAGAAAAATGCCTTCGCGCGTGACCTTGCCCAAAGCTTGACGATCGGCAGAGCACGAAACGCTCAACGCGATCGGCAAAGAGGCGCCATGGCGAGGAAGACGGATGACGCGCACATCGTGGCAGTAGTACTTGCCGCCGAACTGCGCGCCGATACCCATCTTCTGCGTCATGCGCAGAATCTCCTGCTCCATAGCGCGATCACGAAAGGCGCGTCCCTCCTCGCCGCCTTGCCGAGGCAAGCCGTCGAGGTAGTGCGTGGAAGCAAGCTTCGCCGTCTTCAGCGTGAACTCCGCCGAAGTGCCGCCGATCACGATCGCCAAATGGTACGGAGGACAAGCCGCCGTGCCGAGCGTACGAATCTTCTCTTCCAAAAAAGCCAGCATGCGAACACGATCCAAGATCGAAGGCGGGGGCTGGTACAGAAAACTCTTGTTCGCAGAACCCCCTCCCTTCGCAACAAAAAGAAAGCGATAGCACAACGATCCGTCAGGCGAATCGTCCGAATAAAGCTCGATCTGCGCAGGAAGGTTGTTACGCGTGTTCGTCTCCTCGAACATGCCGACGGGCGAGAGCTGGCTGTAGCGCAAGTTCTTCTCTCGATAGGCGCAGAAAATGCCGTGCGCTAATGCCTCCTCGTCGCTGGCAAATTCGTTCCGCTTCGGAGGGATGCACCACACGCGCTCTCCTTTCTTGCCCATCACCAAGGCAGTTCCCGTGTCTTGACACATGGGCAACACGCCCCCTGAGGCGATGTTTGCGTTCTTCAGCAAATCGTAGGCGACGAAGCGATCGTTGTCCGAGGCTTCCTTGTCCTCCAAAATCTTGGACAGCTGCTCCAAATGGCTGCTGCGCAGAAAGTGGTTGATCTCCTGAAATGCCGCGCTTGCCAAATGCGAAAGCGCGCGTCTGTCGACCATCAGCACTCTCTCGCCGTCGATCGTCCTCTCTGAAACAAAGTTCGTTTCCGTTTCCAGCTGACGGTAGCAAGTCTTGTCTTCGCCTAGCGCGAAGGGTGCGCTGTAGCCAAAAACCGAATCTTGAACGGAATCTTGATCGGAATCTTGGACGGAATCTTGATCGGTCTGCGTCTTGCGTTGCATGGTGTCTCCTGTTTCTTTGCCTGCGAAAAGTCCGTCGAGGGATCGAGCGCGTTCGCGTTGCGAGGTCACGGCGTTTTCGATGGGCTCTCACCGTCGTGCGGCGCGTTCGCGTTCTTCGGACGGAAGGTGAGAACCTTTGCGCTCGTTTTCGTTGCAACGGGTTTCAGCTTGCCCTTGTTGTGCGTCTTGCCTTGCGTCTTGTTGTGCGTTTGACTTTGCGTCTCTGTCTTTTTCTGTGGAGGCTCGAGGGGTGTCTGCGCGCCAAGGGCGATGCTACCGTGCCAAGTTGGCGTCTTCGCCGCGCTCTTCTGGGGTTTCTTGCCGATCGTCGAAAGAGGCTTTTCTGTCGCCCCCTTGTCTGATACGGCGGAGGGCTGTTCGGTTGACACTCCAGCCTCCGACAAGGGTTCAAAGTTGAAGACGAGCTGCGCCTCGGGATCCGAGAACATGACGATCGCCGAAAAGGGAACGGCGAGCGTTTCGAACTTGCCTCCGAAACTGAGCGATACCGAGAAGGCTTTGTCCGTGATGGTGAGGTTGTGAAACTGGTATTGCAAAACGATCGTCATACTTTCGGGATATTTCTGTCTTAGGTAAAGCGGCAGCACGACTTGCGGTGCCATCGTCTTGAAGGTGATGTAGAAGTGATGGTCTGTCGGCATGCCGAACTCTTTGACTTGCAACAGCGTCTTCCGCACGACGCTACGCAGCGCGTCGTGGATCATCGCGCTATAGCCAAGAGAATCGTAGGGAGGATGCATGACGAATTCATTCTAGCACGAAGGTTGCACGAAAAAAACGCGCGCGCCAAAAACTCAGGGTGGCACTTGTCGTTTGGCTTGTCGGGAGGATGTGTCTGATGAGAAAAAGGTGTCGGTTTCTGTTGCCGGGCACCGACAAGCCCCGCCAGCCTTGTGTGAGGGGCTGGACTTGGCACTGTCGTCTAAGCTGCTAGGCAGCTCGAACGACGATGCTTTTGCCGTCTGCGGTTAGGCAGGCAGCGAAGTTGTTCGGACTGCGGTTAGGCAGCCTGAGCAACC
>JABAAD010000006.1:3333-14228 GCA_014238935.1 Alphaproteobacteria bacterium | reverse complement strand
GAGGTCTCCGCCACCATCACGGACTCGATCACGGACGCCACGGACAAGCTCGACTACGTGAGCAGCAAGTACGTCGTGGACGACGAGGTCTCCCGCAACAAGCGTACGCGCTTCTGCTAGCAAGGCTTCGAGCGGACGCGTACGTCTCCGTACGTGCGCGCCGTAGCGTTCGCCAAACAGCTCCGATTCGCTGACAAGGCAGAAGGAAGGAGAATCAAAACCCTGTCGCAAGGACAAGGCGACCGCACCCGGAACACCTTCGCCCGCCTGTGTCAGCGCGGCGTAGTCGCGCGTGGGCTCCAAGGGAACGGCATTTTCGCGCAGCCGCGTAGCCAAGCGCACGAGCGCCGATTCGGGGTGAGCGGCGAAAACATGACGTTTGCGCTGTACGCGCGTACGCAAATCCTCGTAGAGCCGTTCTTGGCGCAGCGCAAGGGCGAAGTCGGGACAAGGACGACCTCCGCAATCGAGCGACGGCAAACACCCCTCTAGCGACGCAGTCGGCGCAAGCTCTGGTGCGCGATGCAAACGCACTGTCGCGCGAAAGGTTTTGTGCGCAAACTGCTGCCACTCCTGCTCGCTCAGGTAAAGCGTCTCCGGCGGCAAGACAGCGCGAAGGTTGCCACTCTCTTCGCCCGCTTCTTTTTTGTGCGCTTTCTTCGCTTCTTCGAGCAAGCTCAAACGCGCTTGAGCGTGGTCGGCGATCGTCTCCAAGCGCAGTTTGCAAGCCTCGCGTGTCTCCTGTCCCAGCACCAATAGGGTTTCGGCGGGCAAGTGATCGGCAAGCGTGTGCATGCGCTCGAAGAAGAGAGGCAGAAGATGTTCGAAGCCGCTCGAGGGCTGCTCGCGTTCGGCAGCCGCGAAGAAAGGATCGCGCGTTGCAAAGTCCACGCCGAAACGTTGGCGGTAGCGCGCACGAAACGCACGCCAGTCTTCCGACGAGAGAGGAACTTCGCTCGCCTGCAAGAGTCGCACTTGTCCGATCGCCTCACCGCTGCGTTGGGTGATCGCATCGAAACGTTTGACCGAGGCGACCTTGTCGCCGTCGAGGTCGATCCTGATCGGTTGCGGCTCGTCGGGAGGAAAGATATCGACGAGGCTGCCTCGCAACGCAAAGTCGCCGGCACGACGCACGACCTCCTCGCGCGCATAGCCGTTGCGCACGACGGCAGCGCTGAAGGTGTCGCGTTCGAAAACCTGTCCTTCGCGCACCACGAGGGAGGGATTGTCAGCGACAAAGTCTTTCGGCACGGCGCGCTGCAGGACGGCTGCGAGTGTGGTCAGAACGAAGGCGGGGGCAGAAGTTTCGGCAGAACCCTGAGTGAAAACATCTTGCGACAAACGATCGAGGCAGGCGAGGCGGGCTGCGACCTGCTCGCGCGAGGGAGAAACGCGGTCGTAGGGCTGGCAATCCCACGGTGGATAGCGGAGACGCTCGACACTTGGGGAAAAAAAGGAAAGCGCTTCCAAAGTCTCGTTGAGCGCACGCTCGTCGGCGGCGACGAAGAGCAGCGGAGAACGATAGCGTTCGTAAAGCGCTGCCAAGACAGCGGCGCTCATGCCGAAGGGAACGCCGCACAGAGGCAGCTGCGCGCCCTCATCGAGCGAGGGAAAACGCTCGCTCAGCGAGGAGAGAAGATCGGGGGTAGCAGGCATGGTCGAGGCAGAGGACAGGAGCTATCTCGTTGGGCTATTTTGTTGGATTGTCTTGTTGGGAGTATCGCGTTTGCAAAAATTCTTTCAAGGCGCCTAGCAATTCTTTTTCCTCTTCGCCCTGTGGCGCGATCCTGCCTTGCAGCAAATCGAGCAGCTCAGGCTCGGAGTGTTCCAACAGATCTTCGAGCGCGGTCAAGCGCGCTTCGTCCAAATCTGCGTCTGCAAGCATCGCAGTCACCCATGCGCCGTAGGTTGTATCGAGCTCGCGCATGCCGCGACGGGTCGCGCGGTAGAGCAGCCGTTTGCTGCGGAGCGATAGCGTTTCGCCAAAAGTCATACGCCAAAGGTCATGCGCCAGATGTCATCGGAAGGAGGCTCGCCCTTCCTCCGCAAGCCACTCTCCCGCAAAGTACAACGACCCCACAACGAGCAGGCGTTTCGGCAGCGTCGAATCTTCCGCCAAAGTTTTGCACGCAGCAAACCTGCTCTCCATAGGCACAAGACAAAGCCCCCCCTCGCGCGCGCGCGCCACAAGTTCTTGCGCCGTCAGAAAAGAGCCCGTCTCGTTGTCACAACTTTCACAAGCCAGCCCGCGTGCGACCTTCCCCGCGAAGGGCTCGACGAAGGCTTGCACATCTTTTCCGCCCATCATGGCAAGGATCATACAATAAGACTCGCCATGCCAATGCTCGTGCAAGGCGCGAGCGACGGCGTGCGCTGCGTGGGGATTGTGCGCGCCGTCGAGACGCACTTCCCATTGCCGATCAAGCTTCGGCGGCGAGAGGCGTTGCAGGCGGGCGGGCTGCGAAAAGGTGGCGATCCCGCGCGACAGCCCTTGCAGCAAAACCTCGCGCGAGCATTCGATTGCGTCTTGCTCGTGCAGGGCGAGCAAGGTTGCGGCGGCGAGCGCGGCATTGTCGCGCTGATGTCGACCCAAGGCGCTGGGAGGAGGAAAGGAGAACTCTTGTCCTGCCAGCAGAGGTGCTGGGCTGTGAAAACGCAAGGAAAGATTGTCCGCATCGCTACCCGCATCAAAATCGCGCCCTTGCAACAAACAGGGAATCTTCAAGTCGCGCGCGTGCGCCAGCACGAGATCGCAGCAACGTTGCGCTGCGGAGACGAGCAGGCTTTGGGGTTTGGCGATGGCGACCTTTTCGCGCGTGATCGCTCGGATGTCGTCGCCCAAGAATTGAACGTGGTCGATGTCGATGGGGGTGAGGACGGCGGCGCGCGTCGTTTCTGCCAAGTTTGTTGCATCCAGCCTTCCGCCCAGCCCCGTCTCCAGGACAAGGAAGTCTGCCTGCTCGGCGGCGAAGGCGAGAAAGGCTGCGGCGGTGGTGATCTCGAAAAAGGTAATGCTCTGTCGGGCGTTGACGCGCTCAGTACGCTCCAAACAGGCTGCCAGCGGCGCGTCTGCAATCGGATGTCCGTTGAAGCGCATCCGCTCGTTGAAGCGACAGAGGTGCGGCGAAGTGTAGGCTTGGACGGACAACCCCGCCGCAAGCAAGCTCGCCTCGATGCAGGCGAGGGTCGAACCCTTGCCGTTCGTACCGGCAATGTGAATGACAGGAGGCAAACGCTCTTGCGGCTTATCGAGCGCATGCAAGAGCCGCGCGCAACGTTCCAAGGAGAGATCGATCTTGCGCGGATGGAGGGTGCGCAAACGCTCCAACAAACGTTGCAAAACGGAGGACAAGGCGTCGCGTTCGAAGTGTCAATCGGCGGCGGCTTTGAGCGAATCGTCGGGCAAAGCCCGTTCGACGAGATTGCGCCTCCTGTCCGCCAGTCTGTCGGGACGGCTCTGCCTCTGCTCGACGCAGAGCAAGCGCAACAGCTGAGCGAGCGTGCGACGCAACAAACGTCTTTCGACGACAAGATCGACGGTGCCGTTTTCGTGCAAGCATTGTGCGCGCTGAAACCCCTCAGGCAGCTTCTCGCGCACCGTTTGTTCGATGACGCGCGGTCCGGCAAAGCCGATGCGCGCACCCTTTTCGGCGATTTGAATGTCGCCCAGCATGCCGAAACTTGCGGTCACCCCTCCCATGGTGGGGTCGGTGAGAATGACGATATAGGGTTGCCTCAAGGCGCGAAAACGTTGGAGAGCCACGATCGTGCGCGGCAGCTGCATGAGCGAGAAAGGACCTTCCTGCATGCGCGCGCCCCCGCTGGCGGTGAGACAGACGAGAGGCGTGGCTTTCTCGATGGCGCACTCGACGGCGGCGACGAATCCGCTACCGACCGCAATACCCATGGAGCCTCCCATGAAGTCGAAGTTCAATCCGACGAAAGCAATTGGCATGCCCTGAATGCGTCCCTCGGCGGCGATGACCGCATCCTCCTCGCCCGTGCGTGCGCGTTGTTCTTTCAGCCTTTCGGTGTAACGTTGCGAATCTCGAAAGCGCAAGGGATCTTCGGGCGGCGCAGCATAGGAGAGACGTTGGTAGCGTCCCTCGTCGAAAAGACTCTTCAGACGCGCCGTGAGCGGCATGCGCACATGGTGCCCGCAGTGCGGACAGACATAAGACCAGTTCTTCAAATCACGGCTGTAGAGCGTCTCGGCACAACCGTCGCACTTGCTCCAAAGCTTGCGCGCTCGATCCTCTTCTTCCGAGTTCTCGCCGACGATCGCCTTGATGCGCGGGCGCACGATATCCTTCAACCACGACATGGAAGGGCTCTTCTGCGACTCCTTTTTTTGTCTCGTCTCCCCTGCTCCCAAAAGCACTCTAGCGCATCCGTCCTCGTCGGGTCAAGAGTTCTGCAACCCTCGCCGCAGTTCCGCCAGTCGCTCGCGGACGCGTTGCACAGCCCGCTCGCACGAAGAGCTCTGCTCCACCTCGGCGACGAACGCCGAGCCCACGACGACGCCGTCGAAATATCGCGCGACGTTTGCAACTTGCTCTTTGTCTCGAACGCCGAAGCCCGCGACCAGCGGCAGTTCTGTGTGTCTCCGCAAACGTTGCGCGAGAGCTTTGAGCTGTTGCTCGTCTGCCTGCTTCTTTCCCGTCGTGCCTGCAACGGAGACGACATAGAGAAAGCCCGCTGCGTCGGTGCAGATCGTCTGGAGCCTCTTGTCGTCGGAGGTGGGAGTTGCCAAACGCACGAGCGCGATGCCTTTCTCTGCCAACGCGATCCTGCAAGCTGCGTCTTCTTCCGGCGGCAGATCGACGAGAATGACACCATCGACTCCGCTCGCGTGCGCGCGCTCGGCAAAGGAGGAAAAGGAGAAGCGATAGACAGGATTGGCGTATCCCATCAGCACGATCGGCGTATCGGGTTTTTTTTCTCTGACCGCCTGCGCGATACGCAAAACATCGTCGAGCGTCGTTCCTTGCGCCAAGGCACGGGCGGAAGACTTTTGTATGGTCTCGCCGTCGGCGACGGGATCGGAGAAGGGCATGCCGATCTCAAGCAAATCGACGCCCTCGAGGCTTTCCAAGAGGCGCTGCGAGCAGGCAAGCGAAGGATCGCCTGCCGTCAGAAAGACGCTAAAGGCGCAACGTTTCTGCGCGCGCAAGTCTTGAAAGCAGCGCTCCAAGCGCGTTGTCTCGAAGTTCTCCACAAGCCTTCTCCACAAGTTTCCTTCAGCCCTTGTCGATCGTCTCGCCGCGCGTACGCGCGACGGTGAAGATGTCCTTGTCGCCGCGCCCGCAGAGATTGACAACTAGTAGCGCGTCTTTCGGCATGGCAGGCGCGCGCGTAGCGACGGCGGCTAGCGCGTGCGAGGGCTCGAGGGCGGGAATGATTCCTTCCAGTTTTGCGCACAAGTCGAAGGCGTCCAACGCCTGCTCGTCTGTGACGGCGACATACTCGACGCGCCCGCTGTCTTTGAGAAAGGCGTGCTCGGGTCCGACCCCTGGGTAATCGAGCCCTGCCGAGATCGAGTGCGCCTCTTGGATCTGCCCGTGCGCGTCTTGCAAGACATAGCTCATGCTGCCGTGCAAGATTCCGAGCGATCCCTTAGTCAAGGTTGCGGCGTGCTGGTTTGTCTGCGTGCCTTTTCCCGCCGCCTCGACACCGAGCATGCGCACCTTCGTCTCGCTGATAAAGGGATGGAAGAGCCCCAAGGCGTTAGAGCCCCCGCCGACGCTGGCGACCAACAGATCGGGCAAGCGTCCTTCGGCTTCCATGAGTTGCGCGCGCGTCTCGCGCCCGATCACCGCTTGCAGGTCGCGCACCATTTCGGGATAGGGATGAGGACCTGCGACAGAACCAATCAGGTAGTAGCTGTCCTCGACATTACCGACCCAGTCTCTGAGCGCTTCGTTCATGGCATCCTTGAGGCTGGCAGAGCCGCTCGCGCACGACACCACCTTGCAGCCCAGCAAGCGCATGCGATAGACATTCGGCGATTGACGCTCGATATCCTTCGCTCCCATATAGACGACGCACGGCAGTCCGAAGCGCGCGCAGACCGAGGCGGTTGCAACACCGTGCTGTCCTGCTCCTGTCTCGGCTATGATGCGCCGCTTGCCCATGCGCTTTGCCAGCAGAATCTGTCCGAGGCAATTGTTGATCTTGTGCGCGCCGGTGTGGTTGAGCTCGTCGCGCTTGAAGTAAATTTTTGCGCCACCCAAGTGCTCGGTCATTCTTTCGGCAAAGTACAGAGGGCTCGGTCTTCCGATGTAGTGGCGCGAAAAATGCTCGATCGCCTCTCGGTAGCGCACATCCTCGCACGCCTCGCGCCACGCCTTCTCCAACTCGAGGACGAGCGGCATGAGCGTCTCGGGCATGTAGCGTCCGCCGAAGTCACCGAACCTTCCCTCTCGATCGGGAGGGCTGTTGGCACGCTCGCAAGAGACGGGACGCGTCGAAGAAGCAGCAGACACCATTCCAATTTCCTGTTCGATTTTCTGCGCCATTTCCTGCTTGCCAGAGGGATGCAACTACTCTAACATGGGCTTGTGCCTTCGTGCAACTTCGGCATTTTTTGTCGTCTTGAGTCACTTTTTAGAAATACAGGAGAGAGCATGTTTATCGTTCGCATTGTCTTTGACCTACTAGCGTTGGTGTTAGTTATCGTCGCGCTGGTGATCTTTGGTCTGGAGGGTTTGCTCTACCTCGCCGAGAGCGACCTGAAATCGCCTTTGGGCGAGCTGTGGTTCTCGCACCTGCCGCAGGGTCTCAACCTGACACAAGCGATCGTGCAACGCTACTTGAGCCCGAAGATATGGGAAGTCATCTTTGTGCCTGTGCTTCTGATGCCTGCGTGGAAGGGTATGTCCATCACAGGAGGCGTTTGCCTGTTGGGAAGCGCCGTCTTGCGCCAAATCGCGGCGTGGTTGCACCGCTGACACGCCGTTTTGAGGCGTTGTTCCTGTTCCTCGACGATTGCGCGACGTTTGATCTGTCTTGCTGTTGGGACTAAAGGGCGTGTCGTAGCCGTGCTGTCTCGATGAGTTGCAAGCGCGCTGTGGGCAGGGTGTCGAGGCATTTGTTGAGAAAGAAGCCCAAGACGCTCAACCCTTCGTGCCACTCGGCGTTCGGCATGCTTTGTGAGCCCTTTCGATCGAGCAAGGCGGGCGGCAGAGCGAGCAGTCTTGCGCGGTAGGGTGCTATCAGAGGCGTTTCCAGCCCCTTGCTGCTGACGGCACGCCCTGTGCGCGGCGAGAGCCATTTGAGTTCGCGCGCGCTACCCGTTGCGCAACAGCGCGCGATGTCCAAACCGAAGCCGCATTCGCCGAGCAAGCGGTGTTCCCATCGTAGATAGTCGGCGAGCCATCGTCGGCTGCCATCGATCGTTTCGCTGAGTGCGATCGTTCTTTCGTAGAAGTCTCGGCAAGGGTCTCTCTCAGGCAAGGCTTGCTGGCACAACGCGCAAAGCGAGAGCAAGGCAAACAAAGCTGTGGGAGCGTCGAAGAGCGGGGCTGCGGTCGCCTTCAGAGTTTCGCATACGAAGCATCCGAGATGGCTTTCGAGCCGTGCCGACCACTGCACTTGCAGACGGCTTGCAACAGGAGGAAAACTAACTCCCTTCCTGCTGCTCGCGCGCGCCAAGCCGTTCCACAATCCGTGCTCTCGTGTCAAGACGGTGAGCCGCGCCTTGCCTTCGCCGTGCCGAGCGACGGCGAGCAACAAGCCTTCGTCTTTCCACCGCACCTTGCCTTATAGAGTTTTGCCGCAGTCGCAGGGGTTGCAAAACACCGTCAGCTGCGACAGACGTTGCGTTCCTCAGGCAGAACTTCTCCTTTGGCGCTGATCAAGAAATGTAGTTTCAGCTCCAAACCCATGAGCGCATGCCCTGGCGAGGGTTTGGGCATGCGCAACCCCTCGACGCAGAGGGTTCTGAAGCCGAACGGACGGTAGTACGCAGCGACGCCTGAGATGAGAATACCGCCGTATCCGAGCCTTGTTGCCTCCGCGATGTTGCGCTCGACCAAAGCCTTGCCCAAGCCCTTGCCTTGCACCTCGGCATAAACCGCCAGCGGTCCGAACAGCAAAACCCGTTTCTCGGTTTGTCTCCCTTGTTGTTTCTTTCGGCTCGATGCCGTCGTTCCGCTTCGGCTTTCTTTGATGCGCACCTCCCAAAAGCGCAAGGCGGCGACGATGCGCCCCGGATGCGCTTGCTCGGCATCTCCCGCTCCCCCCGCTCCCCCCGCTTCCTGCTCGTGCTGCCTGACGACTTGGCAGAGCGCTGCGACGGGCGAGTGTCCTCGCCGCAGATCGTAGATAGGACGCTGCCACCGTGCCGAACCTCCGAAACTCGCATCGTAGAGACGCTCGACCTCATGATGATCGTCGACGCGTTCTTGCTCTGTGGTGAAGCGTGTCACGAAGAGTGTGTCACAAGTATGCAGCAGCTCCGATGTGGAGATATTTTTCGTGCCGCCGCGCGACAAGGTCGTGTCCCTCGCTGGCGTCGAGCTCTTCCAGCTCTTCGACGAGCGCACGTTTGAGAGACTCCGCCATGGTATCGGGCTTTCGATGCGCTCCCCCCAAGGGCTCTTCGACGACGCGATCGACGATCTTCAACGCGATCAGATCTTGCGCGGTCAGACGCAACGCTTCGGCAGCTTGAACGGCGCGACTAACATCACGCCACAGAATTGTTGCGCAGCCCTCAGGGCTGATGAGCGAATAGACAGCGTTGCTGAGCATCAGAACGCGGTCGGCACTGGCAAGCGCGATCGCCCCCCCCGATCCCCCTTCCCCGATGACGACGGTGACAAAGGCGGTGCTTATCTCTAATCCCGTGCTGACGGCACGCGCGATGGCTTCCGCCTGCCCGCGCTCTTCGGCGCCGACGCCGGGATAGGCGCCGGGCGTGTCGATCAACGTAATGACGGGAAGAGAAAACCGCTCTGCCATACGCATCAGACGCACCGCCTTGCGATACCCCTCAGGACGCGCCATGCCGAAGTTGTGTTTCAAGCGCGTGTTGACCGTTTTGCCTTTCTCCATGCCAATGAACATGCAGCTGCGACCGTCGAGCGAACCCACCCCTCCCAAGATCGCTTGGTCGTCGGCAAAGGCGCGGTCGCCGCTCAGCGGGAGGAAGTCTTCTGTGATCGAGGACATATAGTCCAAAAAATGAGGACGCTGTGGATGACGCGCGACTTGCACCTTCTGCCAAGGCGTGAGTTTGGCGTAGATGCTTTTCAGCTGTCGTTCGATCTTGCCTTGCTGGCGAGCGATCTCCTCGACGATATTGGCTCCCTCGCCATCGTCCAAATGTCGCAGCTCTTCGAGCCTGCTTTCCAGCGCCATAACGGGTTCTTCAAAGTCGAGAAAGTTTTCCACGACCCGTCACCACTTGTGCGTATCATCGAGGGCTTGTCCTTCGAGCACCTGCTCCAAGAGCGTGCGCTCACGACAGCCCTGCGGACACAACCGCTCGAGCTGTTCCAAGTTTTTGCGCGCCTCCTCGGTGCGCTTCGTCTCGACATAGAGCTCGCCGCTGTATTCGAGCGCCCCCAAATGATTCGGATCGATCTCCAAAGCACGAGCATAAGCTTTCTCCGCAAGCTCGTACGACCCCGCCTTGCGCGCGGCAAATCCGTAAAGGCTCCAAAAGTCGGCGTTCTTGCCATCCACCTTCAACGCCTTCTTCAAGTCTTCGATCGCAGAGGCGTAGCGCGCCTGTTTTACCTTTTCCAATGCGCTCTTGTACAAAGCCTTGCCGTCGCCCTTCGACTCTTTCTCCGCTGCAGCCCAAGCCGAGGGCACGCTCCCAAAAAACGAAGAAAAAGAAAAAACCAATGCGAGCAAGCTTGTCGCCAACGCAATCTTGAGCCACCGCAAAGCGGCAAACCCTGTAGAAAAGCGTTTGGCAGCCGCAGGTCGAAACAAGAACTCATCCATGGAAACCTCCTGTGTGCTGAAAACGGGCTTCGTGTAGATCCTTTCGCCCAGCTAGACGCGCTCGGCGATCCTTATCGCCAGTCGCGCCATGCCTTTGATCACGCGCTGCACGAGCGGATAGGCAGGCGCGCCTTCCGCGTCGTGCGCCAGTCCCAAATCGCGGTGTTCGGCTTCTTCGGCTTGAAAACGCTCGATCGTATCGAGCAGCTCTTCCTGCTCGCCAAATCGACGCAACCACATCAGCTGGTGGGCATAGTGAGCGTCGATCACCTCTTCGACCGCAACTGTGCAAGCCATCGCACTTTCCACGCCCAGCCGCGCGCTCGCATAACCCAAGGCGTAGCCTACGCGATGCCAAAAAGGAGCCAGCAACGAAGGACGCACCGCGTGCTTGTTCAACAACTCGTTGAACGTACGATAATGAACTTCTTCTTGCTCCGCCATATGCGCGATCAACTCTCCCGTCTCTCCTTCGTGCAAAATGGCGCTCTGTCCGCCGTAGATGCGCACAGCGCCGTGCTCGCCTGCTTGATCGACTCGCAACATGCGCGACAAACGCAACGGCGGTGGCAGATCGCCGGGCAAAAAAGCTGCTCCGTCCTCCAAGTCCGAAGGAGGAACGAAAAACAAAGCATTTCGCTCGCTTGACACAAGTCTCGCTCCCTATCATCTCTTCGACACGCGTCCGTGTTTGCGCCACTCCCGTCGCACACCGTCCAACAGCCACGCTAGCACACAAAAAGAAAAAAGTGCATTGTATTCCGACAAGGAGAACCCGAACAAACGCAACGCGGGCTCATCGCAAGAGACGGGCTTTCGTGTCAGCAACAGGGTGCGCAAATCTTGCGGTGTCAAATCGGGAGCGAAATCGAAGCCCTCGCACAGCAGCGTCAAAGTCCACCAGCCTCGTTCGCCGCCTGCGTGATAGACGGCGAGCG
>JABAAD010000006.1:0-3223 GCA_014238935.1 Alphaproteobacteria bacterium | reverse complement strand
GCCCACCACGCCACGCGTTGCTTGAGGCACAGCGAGCAGGGTTGATAGCCGAACAGGTATTGCAAGATGTAGGCTGCGCTCAATAGCAGGAGTGCCAAGGCGGCGCACAGCACAAGGCGGCGGCGGAGCGAGATCGTAGACAAAAATCCGTCTCCACCCTCTAGAAGACACCCGATGCGTAGAGCACGAGTAGCAACAAGCCCAAGACAGAAACAAGCATCGAGATCAGAAAGGCTTGACGGCTTTGCAACCACTCTTGCAACGCTGCTCCGAACACGCTCACAAGCAACGCGATGCCGAGCAGGCGCGTCGTGCGCGAAAGAAAGGCAGCAGCAAGAAAGACAGGCAGAGGCACGCCCGCACCACCGCTGGCAAGCGCGATCACTTTGAAAGGCAGGATCGTGAAGCCGAACAAAATCACCGTCCAAAAGGCGACTTCCTTCGAAACGGCTTGCGAGACGCGAGCAAAGGCGGATTCCAAACTCAGCAAGGCGATCAACCCTTCGCCTAGACTATCGAACAGCCACGCGCCGATGGCGTAGCTGGTCGCGCCTCCCAGCACAGAGCAGACGGCGACGACGAGCGCGAGACGCAACAATCCTTTGCGGCGCGCTACTCCGCGTGCGAGCAAGAAGGCATCGGGCGGCACGGGAAAAAAGATCGCCTCGATATAGGAAAAAAACATGATCCACGGCGTGGCATAGCGCGCGCCTGCAACGGAAAAAGACCACAACAGCAAGCGGCGATAGAAGACGAATACGCCCTCCAGACGCAACACGCGCAAAAAGCCTCGCGCGGAAGAAGATTCGTGAGACATAAAAAGTACCGCTAACCTGAGCGCGCGGAATCTGTTTTCTCGGCTCGCTGCTTGTCGAGCTTTTTGCGTCGAAGTTCGATGAGGCGAGAGTAGGAGGCTTGCGGCGACACCGCAGCTCCTACGCGCGATGCAAGCGGCAGGATGCCGAGCCGACGGTGGCTCTGCGCACCGCGTATGCGCAGGCGGTAGAAGGTGAAACTGGCGATGGCGGCGTGCGAGCAAGCCATAAAGACGAAGAAGCCGTGCGCGCCGATCGTTGCGATGCAGGTTGCCGTCAGCAACGGCGAGCACATACAACCCAGCGCAGAAAGCAGGTAGACGCGTCCGCTGATGGCGACCGATTGTCCTTGCGGCGCTAGGTCGTTGATGTGGGCGACGCAGTTGCCGTAGCTCGGCAGCGAGAGCGCGCCGCTAACGGCGAACAGAATGATCGTGAGGCGAGGCGTCTCGCTGCTAAACAGCAGGAAAGAGACGATCGCGCCCACGCAGACGAGGGCGGTCGTATACATAATGACCGAGCGACGATCGACCTTGTCCGAAATATAGCCTATCGGCCCCTGCAGCACGGCACCGCCGACGATGAGCGAGAACATCATCACCGAAATCTCGGCGATCGACATGCCCGCTTTGTAGCCAAAATAGCCGCCCATCGCAAAGAGGGAGGTGTGCGTCCCTGAGATCATCGGAATCGCCACCGCTCCGAAAGGCGAGACGCGATACAGCGCACGCACGCCGAAACGAATCGGATCAGGAATCTTCGGAGAAGGACGCACGCTCATCATCATTGGCACGATCGCGCTAGAAAGCAGCACCGACACCAAAATGAACAAGGTCGCCTCCGTCGGAGGCGCAACATTCAACAAAAGCTGACCGCAGGCAAAACCCACAAAATGCACAATCATATAGGTGGCAAGAAGCCGTCCGCGAAAGGCGTTCGAGACGCTCTCATTCAGCCAACTTTCCGCAACGATATACAAACCCGTGTAACAAAAGCCCACGAAGATGCGCAGAAAAAACCACCCCAACGGATCGACCCAAACGAAGAACAGCAAAATCGCAGCAGAGGCAACAGACGCGAACGCGCCGAAAACGCGCACATGTCCCGTGCGCTCCACAAAGCCTTGCGTCAAAAGTCCGGCAAACAACATTCCCAAGTAGTAGCCCGAGATCACAAAACCACTGGTAATATCCGAAAAATTCTCTTGTCCCGAGCGAATCGCAATCAAACTGCCTTGGATGCCGTTGCCCATCATCAGCATCAGAAAGCCAAAAAGAAGAGTCCACGAGTTCCTATACACCTCAGGAAGACGCACAACCGCAAGCGCACGCAAAAAGCGTTGCAACGCCTGCGAAAGACGCGTGCTCGCAACAGCAACGACGCTAGAGGTCATGACAAAAAGACCGGATGGAAGACATAAGAACTTGATAGAAAGACTTGAAAGAAAAACTTATACCCAAACTTGAGGATAGCAGCAAGAAGAGGGCAAGGCAAAAACAAGAAAAAAGGTTGCTCGCGCATATGCCTGTACGACTTCAACGCAGAGCTTGTCAAGCAATTTTTCGCGCGTTATGCTCGAATCTCGTCGATTTCGGTTTGAAAAACACACGGCAAGCAATCTCTGTGAGTAACGAAAGCCCTTACCCCGTCCTTTTGCCAAAAACCTCCTTTCCCCTGCGCGCTGCGATGGCAGAACGCAGCGGAGGATTTTTGCGCGCGTGGCAGAGCATGAACCTGTGGCAGCTGTTGCGCGACCAGGCAACGCAGAACACAACGCAGAACACAGGGAAGAAAAAACGCGAACCGTTTGTCCTTCACGACGGTCCCCCTTACGCGAACGGACACTTGCACATGGGGCACGCGCTCAACAAGATTTTGAAGGATATTGTCAATCGCTCGCGCCAAATGGGCGGGTGGGACGCGCACTACATCCCGGGCTGGGACTGCCACGGCTTGCCGATCGAATGGAAGGTCGAGGAGGAGATCCGCGCGCAAGGCAAGCGCAAGGAGCAGTCTTCGGTCGCAGACTTTCGCAGGGCTTGTCGTGTGTTTGCCGAAGAATGGATCGGCAAACAAAAAAAAGAGTTTCAGGAACTGGGCGTGCTGGGCGACTGGCAGAACCCTTACTTGACGATGGACTATGCGAGCGAGGCGCGCATCGCCCAAGAGATCGGAAAGTTTTTGACAAGCGGCAACTTGCACCAAAGCGCGCGTCCGGTGCTGTGGTCGGTCGCAGAGAAGACGGCGCTCGCCGACGCCGAGGTCGAGTATCACGAACACACTTCGCAGGCGATCCATGTCGCCTTTCCTCTGACAGACGAATCCTGTCGCACCTTAGAGTTGCCACCTCGTACTGCCATCCTCATTTGGACGACGACACCATGGACGATCCCTGCCAACCGCGCGAT